>JAZBNQ010000065.1:0-6834 GCA_036350775.1 Mariniphaga sp. | reverse complement strand
GGAAAAACAACCGCATTGCGCATTTTGTGTGGCCTCTCCGCCCCCACTTCAGGCGAGGTAAAAGTGGCTGGATTCGATATTTACCGTGAAACAGAAAAAATAAAAAAGAACATCGGGTACATGAGCCAAAAATTTTCGCTGTACGAAGATTTGACGGTGGCTGAAAACATTCAGCTTTACGCGGGCATTTACGGAATTTCTCCAAAAAAACGCAAAGCAAAAATGGCAGGCCTGCTTAAAAACCTGGAACTTGAAAGTGCAAAAAACAAACTCATTGCAGGATTGCCGCTGGGCTGGAAACAAAAACTGGCCTTTTCAGTTGCCATTTTTCACGAACCCAAAATTGTTTTCCTTGACGAACCCACCGGTGGAGTTGATCCCATTACCCGCCGCCGTTTCTGGGACTTGATTTATGAAGCTGCCAGCAACGGAATTACTGTATTTGTTACCACGCACTACATGGATGAGGCCGAATATTGCGACCGTGTTTCCATTATGGATGCCGGAAAAATAGAGGCACTCGACACCCCGGCAAAACTGAAGGAAAAATACAACTCCAGAAATATGGATGAAGTTTTTATACAAATTGCAAGGAAGGAAGCCTCCCAAAACACCTCCTTCCATAAAAATCCCTCGGGAAAGGGAGGGGAAAAAGAAAAAGAAATGAACAAACGGGAAAAAATATAGAACAATTTTAAAATATGGAAAACGGATTTCTATAACCTGAAGACTCAACTTCAGTCGTTGAACTTCAGGCTTCGGACTTCCGTCTTCCGGCTATCTTCAAAAATGAAACAATTAAAATCATTCATAAAAAAAGAATTCTTCCACATTCTGCGCGACCCGCGGACGATGTTGATTTTGTTTGGAATTCCAATTACCCAGTTGCTCATTTTCGGAACGGTTATTAAAAATGAAATAAGCGATGTACACATTGCTGTATATGACCAGTCGAAGGATGAAACCACAATGCAAATTACCAATAAACTGCTCTCTTCGGGCTATTTTATACTGAATCAAAATCTTGAAAATACGGATGGAATAGATGCCATTTTCAAAAAAGGAAAAGTGAAGCAGGTTGTTGTTTTTGAACCTGATTTCGGACAAAAACTGATTCGGGAAGGCAAAGCCGGGATGCAGTTAATTGCCGATGCCACCGATCCAAATCTGGCCAGGCTGGTAACTTCCTACACTACTGGCATCGTAAATGATTACATCAAAAAAATGCACCCAAACCTGCACATGCCGCTTGAAATAAAACCCGAAGTGCGCATGTATTTTAATGAAGAGATGAAAAGCGCCTACCAGTTTGTTCCCGGTACCATGGCATTGATTTTAATGCTCATTTCGGCTTTAATGACTTCCATTTCCATTACCCGCGAAAAAGAAACGGGCACCATGGAAATTCTGCTGGTGTCGCCGTTAAAACCGGTGCAGATAATTGTTGGCAAAGTATTGCCTTATTTAATTCTTTCCGTTGTCAACGGTTTTGTCATTGTGCTTATTGGCCACCTTGTTTTTGGGGTGCCGGTTGCCGGAAGTTTTATCCTGCTGATGCTGGAAACCATTCTTTTTATTCTGATGGCGCTTTGCCTGGGAATTCTTATTTCAACGATGGCAAAAAACCAGATGGTGGCCATGTTTATTTCCATGATTGCGCTGATGTTGCCAACCATCATTTTATCCGGGTTTATTTTTCCGATTGAAAATATGCCTGTGGTTTTGCAGTGGGTTAGCCACATTATTCCGGCCAGGTGGTTTATTTCCATCATTAGGGGAATAATGCTGAAAGGAGTTGGCATTTCATTTCTCTGGAAAGAAACATTGATACTGATTGGAATGACTTTGTTTTTTGTAGCCATGAGTGTGAAAAAGTTTAAAGTGAGGCTGGAATAAAAGCCCCCTCTAACTCCCCCAAGAGGGAAGAAATACATGGAACATGAAACGTGAAACTTGAAACAATAATTAATGAAAACCATTCTCTACATATTACAAAAAGAATTCCGGCAGATTTTCCGGAACAAAACCTTATTGCCCATGATCATTTGGGTGCCACTGATGCAAATGCTGATATTGGTTTTTGCCGCAACGTTCGAAATGAAAAAGATTGACATGGTTGTGGTTGACAAAGACCTCTCCACCACTTCGCGCCAGCTTATTTCCAAATTCGAAGGGATTCCATTCTATAAGGTAAACCTGGCCGCTTTGGATGAAAGCTTCGCTGAAGATTTGCTAATGGAAGACAAGGCTGACATTGTACTGGTAATTCCGGCCAGCTTCGAAAGAAACCTGATACGTAACGATCACGCGAAATTGCAACTTCTGGTAAATGCAATTGATGGAAATTCGGCCCAGCTTGTTTATAATTATTCTTCACGAATAATTGCTGATTACAATCAAAAGCTAATCGCAGAATGGAAAGGAATCCCCGAATTTTCGCCTCCTACACAGGTAAATATTTCAGAACAATACTGGTACAATGCCGAACTTGATTACAAATGGTACATGGCGCCGGGAA
This sequence comes from Mariniphaga sp., assembly GCA_036350775.1. GTDB lineage: Bacteria > Bacteroidota > Bacteroidia > Bacteroidales > Prolixibacteraceae > Mariniphaga. The sequence continues at coordinate 4,316 of JAZBNQ010000065.1, read as the reverse complement.
TTCTGGCTATCCTGGTTACCATAATCGGGATGTTTATGACGGGAATGAACCTGGTGCGCGAAAAGGAAATCGGAACCATTGAACAACTCAATGTAACGCCGGTAAAAAAGTACCAGTTTATTATTGGCAAACTGGTGCCGTTTTGGATTTTAGCGCTGATTGAACTGGCTTTTGGGTTAACTATTGCCTGGATTGTATTCGATTTGCCCATTGAAGGAAGTTTATTCCTGCTTTTTGGGTTTGCCGGCATTTATCTTATTGGTGTGCTGGGATTGGGGCTCTTTATGTCAACCATTACCCACAACCAGCAACAGGTTATGTTTTTAACCTTCTTTTTTATGCTTGTTTTTATTCTGATGGGCGGAATTTTCACACCGGTTGAAAGCATGCCTGCATGGGCACAAATTGCCGACCGAATAAATCCGATTTACTATTTAATGCGAATATTGCGCATGATCATTCTTAAAGGATCCGGTTTTTTTGATTTAATGGAAGAATTTATCGCATTAACCATTTTGGGTATTTTCTTTTTGAGCATGGCAATCTGGAAATACCGGAAGACTGCGTAATAATTCTCCTACCTCAAAAACTTTTTAAACTCCTTGTAATCTTTAACAATTTTTACATTCCTTGGCAATTCGGGTTGATGCAATTGTAATTGCCAGCCGGTGATAAAAACTTTCTGACTACTGAAAAGTTCCTTTAGGTCAACAAGGTAATTTTCCAAATCTTCTTTTGATAAAGAATTTATAAAGGCAGTAAATACATAATCAATTTTTACCTGTTTCTGAATTTTTTCTAAATCAGGCCATGGCACAAACTGTCCCAGATATATAACATGATATCCCATTTTAAGCGAAAGGTACGAGTAGAAAAGCAAACTCATCTCATGGAGTTCATTTTCAGGAAGAAAAAACAAAATGGTAGCACGATTTGATACTTTCATCCCTAACTTATCAATTTCGGAAATCATTTTCTGCCTGAAAATATTGGTTACATAATGTTCCTGCGCAGGAAAAATTGATCCAACCTGCCAGTAGGTACCAACCCTTACAAAAAATTCGAAAAAAACTTTGGTGACCGCATCTTCAAAACCCAGAGAATCGATAATTTCGTTGCTTAAATAATAAAAACTACGGTTATCGAAATTTACCATGTGCAGTATAAGCCGATCGATATAATCAGAATCAGAAGTTCTTCTTTTGGCTATATCCAGAACTTTTTCGTTTATTTTTTCTTCATCCCACTTAGCCACCTTTGAAATTTTGTAGCCTGTTCGAACCAATAACGAAATGTTTAGCATCCGGCGTAAATCATCATCCGTATAATATCTTATGTTTGTGTCAGTACGTTGAGGGACAAGCAAATCGTACCTTTTTTCCCAGATACGTATCGTATGAGCTTTTATTCCGGATAAAACCTCAAGATCTTTTATTGAATAACCCTTCTCTTTCATTTGTTTAATGTTACTGTTTTAAGTTTAAAGAAATGTTCATAATGTAACGCAAATCAATACATTTTTGTTTAAACTTAAAAAATAAATATTTAAACAAATAAAATTATTTTTTTAAACAAGCCTTTTGAATTTTTCAAATGCACTTTCCCAGTTCATTTTAGAAACCGGATTGTAAATTTCAACCTCGAAAGAACTTTTCACCACCTCTCTGACTTCCTGTAAAGAATTTAAAACACCCAGAGCTTTGGCCTGCAAAAGAATATTACCAATTGCGGTGGCTTCTGTAGGGCCTGCAAAAACAGGAATTCCAGTGGCATTGGCCGTAAACTGATTCAGCAATTCGTTGTTGGCACCACCGCCTATAATATGCAGTTTTTCAATCTTTTCACCGGTAATTTCTTCAATCTGTCCAATTGTGTATTTGTATTTAAGGGCCAGGCTATCGTAAATACAGCGGGCAATTTCGCCTTTTGATTCAGGCACCGGCTGTTTGGTTTTTCGGCAATAATTCTGAATGGCTCCGGGCATATTCCCGGGATTCAGGAATATTGAATCATCTGGATTTATAAGGCATTTAAAAGGAACCGCATGATTACTTAAATCAACTATTTCCTGCCACGTAATTTCTTTTTCCAGGTCCCAAATTCGCTTGCATTCCTGAATAAGCCACATGCCCATAATATTTTTCAGGAAACGCGTGGTGCCTTCCACTCCACCTTCGTTGGTAAAGTTCATATCCAGCGATTTTTCTGAAACCAGTGGCTGTTGGCTTTCAATTCCAAGCAACGACCAGGTTCCTGAACTCAAATAGGCCCAGTTTTTACCCTCCGCAGGAACTGATGCCACTGCTGATGCCGTATCATGCGAAGCCACTGCCACGCAGGGAATACTTTCACTTCCGGTCTCTTCCTGAATTTCTGACAAAATATTCCCCAATACATTTCCCGGAATGATTATTTCACCGCCAAGTTTTCTGTCGATTCCGGCAGCATCAAAAAGTTTGTACTCCCATTCCGGTTCGCCAGGCTTCAGCATTTGAGAAGTGCTGGCAATGGTGTATTCATTTTTCTGAATGCCGGTAAACAGGTAATTCAAAGCATCAGGCGTGAACAGCAACTTTTCAGCCATCTTAATTTCTGCATCACTATTTAGCACCGAAGCAAACAACTGAAAAAGTGTGTTAAACTGCATAAACTGAATGCCGGAAAGCAGGTAGGTTTCTTTTCGAGACATTCGCTGAAAAAACTGCTCCATCGATTTTTCGGTGCGGTGATCGCGGTAAGCAAACGGAAGACCAGATAGTCTGCCTTGTTTTGTAACAAGCGCATAATCAACTCCCCAGGTGTCAATACCAATGGATTGCGGCTGAATTTTTAATTCTGAAACACATTTTTTCAGACCCGTTTTCAATTCATCGAATAAACTGAAAATGTTCCAGAAATAGGTGCCGTGAATCCGGGTCATCTGGTTTTTAAACCGGTGTACTTCGGTTAAATTCAATCTCCCGTTTTCAAGTGTGCCCAGCATTGCTCTTCCGCTGGAGGCGCCTAAATCGAATGCTAAAAAATGGTTTTTGCTCATTTACGGCTTCTTTAAATTTCAACCAAAATAATAAAAATCAAATCCATTTCCTATCCTGCGCTGTCATGAACTTTAATAAACAACGAAATAAATTATCGTTAATATATTTCTTATTAATACCTGTTCAGAATATTGATTTTTACATTCTTTTCACCTAATTTTGAATGTTTATAAATAAAATTTGTTTTTCGAACCTGAAAAATTATACAGTTATGAAACTACTAATTAATATTTTTTTGCTGGTACTTCTTTCAGCTATATGGGCCCAACCAGTTCAGGGACAAAGAATTCTTAGAAAACTTCAGGAAAAAGTTCAGGAAAGAGCCGAAGAAAAAGTGGAAGAAAGAGTTGACCAAAAAATTGATGAAGCTATTGATAAGCAACTTGATAAAATTGAAGAATCACTGGAAAATAATTCGAAAAATGATTCCGGACCTTCAGAAAACAGTTCCCAAAGCGACAGGGAACGTGAACAACGCATGCAAAATATTCTTAAAGGAATTGGAATGGGCGGCGAACCGGTCCCAGTTGCCGACTCATACACCTTTAAACAAATGATTGAAATGCGCGTGGAATCGTTCGATAAAAACGGCAAGATGGAAAGTGAAGGTGATTTTATTACCCACCTGAGCCCCGATTCAAAAAGTATGGCCTACCAGTTTGTTTCAGGCGATATGGCAAATCCGGGGCAGGGCATGTTTATTATTGATGCTGAAAACGGAGCCACCATTATTCTGAGTGAAGAAAAAGGAGAAAAAACAGGTATTGTTTACGGAATGGGAGCTTTCTTTTCCTCGATTGGCGAAACTTACGAAGAGGAAAATATGGCGGAAACCCCGGAAGCTTACCTGGCGAACCCAAACGTAAAAAAAACCGGCAGAACGAAAACTATAGCCGGCTACAAATGCGATGAATACAAATTCAACGACGAGGAAACCGAATCGGAAGTTTGGATTACGCAGGATTTGAAAATGAATACCCAGGATTTCTTCAGTACTCTGTTCAAAACGAATCTTTATGCACGCGGTGTACCATGGGGTTATATGATGGAAGCAACAACCATTGACAAGGAAACCGGCGAAAAATCGGTGATGCAGGTAACCCGCGTTGATGCCAATTCCAACAAACGCTTTAACATGGGAGATTACCAGATCACCAACCTTGGATCGTTTACCATGCCTGCTGAAGAAGAATAAATAATGAAAAATGTTATTCAGATCATTGCAATTCTTTTTGTGATAAGTCTTTCAAAAATTGCTGTAGCCCAAATCAGTTTTGG
>JAZBNQ010000064.1:0-3272 GCA_036350775.1 Mariniphaga sp. | reverse complement strand
TTTATTCAATCACTTCAAATTCAGTGCTTCCGATACATATTTTTCCTGATTCACTTATTCCTTCCACAATAACTTTGTATTTTCCGGTTTGGTCAGAGGTGAAAAATGAATGCTCCGTATTTCCGTTTTGCAATACTATTTCTGGTTCCCAAAACAAGGTAGTTCGCAAGTCAGGTTTTTCTGCCTTTTTCGTTTCCGGCGTATATTTTGGCGAGTAAAAACTTTTGTGGGATGCATACCCTGCTATTTTTTGTTCAATAATTCCTCTGGCTACAGCAGTACCTTTGGCTGATTTTCCTTTACGGGTATAAACAGCGATAACCCCGTTGGCTCCTTCGGTACCAAAAATGGCCAGGTTTTGCGGCGATTTTAAAATTTCAACTTTTTCTATATCAGCAAGTGGAATTGTTTTTATTTTATCAATGGCGGAAGTTGTACCTGAAAGCAGTTCATCTCCTGTGTTTTGTCCAACTTCTTCGGGCAATCCTGAAAAATTCCCCGTGGTGATTGGAACGCCATCAACCAGAAATAAAGGAGTGGAATTTCCACCCAGGTTTGCTGTTCCCCGCATGTTGACATTGTCGTCGTAAATGTCCAGGCCGGCAACTTTTCCTGTCAAAAAATCGAGAATATTTCCCGACATGGTTTCAGAGGCAGGAATTTCAATCACCTGGTCGGCCTTTTCGTAAATTCTGAAATGGCCATCTGCAGAATCATTGTTATCAGCAACATCACCCTCATTTTCAGAGCCGGGGCCTTGTTGTTTTCTTTGGTAGTTTCTTAATGAAATCTGTTGGTTGTATTTCTGCAAATCCAAATCTGGCGGAATTACCAGTTCTTTGCTTAACGATTGCAGTTTTTCAGGATTATCCGGCAAGTCAAAAGATGAAATTAACTGAATGGCAGTATTTTGCCTTCCACGTTCGTTTTTGGCCTGAATAATAATATTGGCTGTATCGTTAAACAGTAACCCTGAAAAAGTGAAATTTCCTTCAGAATCTGTGTTTTGAGTGAGAAATGCCATTTCCATGTCTTTTTCTAAAATCAGGGTAATTTCGCCGTTTTTTAGAGGCTGGCCTGTGGCGACTTCAGTTACCAATCCATGCAACTCCAGACCTGCTTTTTGTTTGTGAGTTAGCGGTTCGGTTGCTGCCGGCGCATGATTCCAGAAATAGCTACTCCAGCCATTGGTAAGCATGAGCAGGCGCTGCTTTGCGGTTGCGCTCATAATAGAATCTGTGAAAAAATCGGCTGGCGTTTCAATAAAACCATTTAGTTCTGAATTGATTAAGAAAGCCGACAGAATATTTTGTGATGCACCGCTTTCAGAAAAAGCACCTTCGTGAACCACGGCAACAGATAGATTTGAAACTTCCTGTTCATTTTCATTTTCTGAGATGATGAGGTTTACTTGGGAACGTGGCAAAAATTTGTTCTGATTAACCTTGGTTTCAAGGATTTTCAAATTGAAGTTATCTGAAAATAATAGTCGCGCCGAAATGGGTTTCAGGTTTTTATCGAGTAAAATCAATTGATTGATTCCACCTTTCAGCATACTGCTTTCAAATTTTAATAAATGGTTTTTTCCTTCCATTATAAACGATTGGTAAAAAACAGTTTGTCCGCGGTGCATGTTTACCAGGTAAAAAGGTTCACCTTTATATTTTTCCGAATTTCCTGAAATGTTAACAAGCAGTTCCCTGCTGGTTTGGTTAACCAGTTGAATTTTAACGCCTTCGTCAACAATGAGGGAATCGAATCTGAAGTGAAACGAAGGAAATCCGTTTATTTCTGCATGATAGGTTTTTCCGGGTTCCGGTGTCATAAAAAATAGTCCCATTCCTTTATAATCGGTTTTAAATGAAACCAATTCGATTCCTGTTTCATCTTTAACAGAGCCGGTTGCCTCAATTCCATAACCGTCTTTGTCAATTGCTTTAAATGCAACAAGATTGGATAGGCCTTCCAAAAGCATTCCTCCTTCAGGCAGGAAAGAAACATCTGCCACCATGCGGGAATTGGTGCGTATTTGCTGCCGGCTATTAATGGCTCTCAACGAAAGTGCAGGTTTTGAAATGCTGAGATTTTTACTGTAAAATGCTTGTGAACCAAAATTCAGTAAATAATCGGTAAATGCTTGAAGAAGATAATTCCCCGACTTTAACGTGTCGGGTAACTTTATTTGGGAGGAAACAACTCCGTTTACACTTAAAACAGTTTGTTCAATGGCTGCTTTTCCATTTTCGTTCGTCAGGTGAATATAAATATTTTCAGCACCGGGAATCAGGCGTCCCGAGCGGCTGTCGGTAAGATAAGACTTTAACCAGATCGTTTCTCCGGTAAAATAATATTCCCTGTCGGTGTGCAGGTAAATTTTTTCTGCCGGAACTTTTTCGTTTTTTTCAATCCAGGATTCAATATTCTGCGCGCATAAAAATGGTGCAAATAGTAGGATAATAATCAGACTTGAAATTATTTTGAATACCATGGCTTTGCATTGTTTGTATAATTGGCAATTTAGCAGAAATGAATTGCTTTTAAAGTTATATGACAATTTTATTCATGTTTTCCCTGAATCCCGATCATGCAAAATTTCAAAAAGCCGGTTTATCCGTTGCACTTTTGATTCTTCTGATTTTGGCTCTTCTATAAATTCAACCCAGAATTTTTTGGTTGCCCAGGTTAATTTGTTGAATTTACGCATCATTTCTGGCTCATTTTCAAGCAACCACCTCAAATATTCAGGAACTTTAATGGTTGGCGGGGTTTCGTCTTTTTCAATACAAATGGAAACAGTATCACCTTCTTCTTTCCCAATGGCATTCCGAATTTCTTTTTTGAGGTGCAGCCAGTGGGTACCATTGCCGTGAGGTAAAAGACTCATTCTGTACATTTTGCCCTCGAAAGTTGCTTTTACACGAACAGCTTTCCGGGTGCCGAAAATCTTTGCACTTTCAAATGGAAATTCAGCAAATACGCCCAATTGAGGACCTTTGATTAGAATGGTTTCGTATTCGTATTTTTCAGCCATCTGTTTCAGGTTGAACAAATTTGAGGTTTCTTTTCAGACCTTTAAAACCAGTTCTTTTAACTGCGGAATTTTTAAAGAGTTCGTTAAAAAGAGGATTTTCCATTTGGTACCATTCATTTTTCGAAAGTTCAAGAAGTTTAGGATGAGGTTCAAAGTTGTCTTCATTATGAGGTGTCGATTTTAGGTTCCATGGGCAAACATCCTGACAAATATCGCAACCGAAAATACGGTTCTCAAAATT
>JAZBNQ010000063.1:0-2257 GCA_036350775.1 Mariniphaga sp. | reverse complement strand
TCGGGCGGTACAAAAGAGTGGTATTTCTCCAATGGAGGGAAACTTGATTTGGATACCAACAAGGTAAACAGCGATGGCGGCCTCACCGAACGTCATGCCAAAGCTATGGACATGGAACCGTTCCTGCTTGAAGATTTTGAACTTCCGCAAATGAAGGTAGAAACCGGCGCGGATACAGGTTCAGACCCTTTGACCAACGCTCACATGCAAAACTGGATGGAGTGTGTGCGCAAGGGCGATCCGAAAACGAATGCACCGGTTGAAGCCGGTTACAGCCATTCCATTGCCAATATAATGGTAACGGCAGCGTTGCGCACCGGCCAGCGTGCTACGTTCGACCCGGTAACCAAACAGGTAATGGCCGGAGGAAAAGTGTTTAAGTATTAGTTTCGCATAGATTTTTAATTTAAAAGTTCCCTGGTGTTGTTTGCCGGGGAATTTTTTTTTGATCTGGAATTATCTTCGGAACAGCTTTACGCTCAATCCTTTTTGTGCCGACCACCCTTCTTTATCAGTAAGACGAATAAAAAAGTGGTAGTCCCCATCATCGAAATTTTCTTCACTGTTTCCTGCCGGTAGCGAAATCCGGAGATTGGTTTTGTATTCGGTTAGACCGGTTGGTATGTCAAAATCGCGAATAAAGTAAAGCGGATTTGCAGGTGTTTTTACCGGATCCAAATTGCATTCTGTAACTTCAGTGCTGTGTGCATGATGATCGAAATTTTCATGAATTTCAATACTGAAGGAGCCCAGTTCTGTATTATCCTTAAATAAAACATTAAACGAAAATGTTTCGCCCAGCCATAGTGTATCGCAGTTTTGCGGAAAAGCACCGGAAACTGTTAAATCGATTTCCGGCTTTTCATCATCAATTGTTTCCCTGCTGCACGATACAAAAATGAGTGAAACAAATGCAACAAAAATAATTAGATTCTTCATTTTTCTTTTTTTCAATATGGCGATATCCTGTTTCAAAATTACGAAACTGTAAACATATATTAATGCGAATGTCCTTCACCAAACACAATTTCCAGTTCCTCATCAATTGAGGTCTGGTTTCCTTCCATGTCCGTTACGCTGAAATGGAAATGATAATCTCCGTCCTCAGCAAAGTCAGGAATGGAAATGTCTTTGTGAAATACCGTATTTTTCAACCCGGAAAATTCTGTGTAAACCGAATCGAATTCCCAGATTTCTTCATCTGCCTGGCCAAATGCACTTTTGGTATCATGCATTCCCTCATAATGAATTTCCACTTTTACACGATCAATTTTTCCCGGTGCCAAAATTTCTGCATCAATATGCAGGTCAGAACCGATGTAACCGGTTTTGCTATTGTTATGGCCCAGTTCAAACGAAATTATTTCAGGTTTTGGTGTTTCTTCTTTTTGGCAGGATGTAAAAAATATTCCGGTTGCCAAAACAATTCCAATTAAAAAATTTTCAGTTTTCATCATTTCTCCATTTATTATTAACAATTCATTTGCGATTTTTAGAAAGGTATATATATACCCAACACCAGATTTCGTGCGAACTCAGGCACATTGATGAGCCGGTAATAACTGGTGTGGTTAAAGTATTTTCTGTTTAAAAGATTTTGTACCTGAAGTGAAAACGAAACAGGCCGGTTATTCCAGTCCATTTCGGTTCCTATAGCCAGGTTCAATACATAGTATCCCGGTGTTTTTTCCTCGGGTGGAACAATATTGTTTTGCGTGGCCACCAGCCTGATGTCGAGCGAAGCATACGAATTTTTAAGAAAAGCCACATTTTCCGGTAAATACTTCAGGTTGAAAAGTGCGGACGAGGGTGGTGAAAACGGCAGCGAAAATCCTTTTTTATCACCGGATAGTTGTTCAGAAAAAATATAGTTGAGAATGATACCGGTTTTTAATTGTCGCAAAATGTCGTAATGTGCATGAATTTCACCGCCAAACCTGAATACTTCGCTTTGCGTGTAATTGAAAACCTGGTTCCCGTTTCCGTAAAGCCGGTCGTGTTCGAATCCGGGATTCAGAAATATATAGTTGGGAAAATAGTTTACGAACGGTGTGATTCCCAATGCAAACCGGCGGCTGTGCCATTCTAAACCGGCATCCAACTGGTACGAAACTTCAGGCGAAAGCTCCGGGTTACCGACTTCATAGCTGAACCGGTGGTAGTTTACTCCGTTGGCCGCCAATTCTTTGGCAATAGGCATACGAAAACTTTTCCCGGCATTTACTTTTAATGAAAAATGTTCGGCATTGAAATTATA
>JAZBNQ010000062.1:0-7473 GCA_036350775.1 Mariniphaga sp. | reverse complement strand
TGGGCTTTAATAGGCAGTTCTTCCGATAAATACCTTTGGATTTTAAGCCGGACACCACAACTTGAACAACAAACGCTGGACCACATCCTGAAAAAAGCCAGGGAAAGAGGGTACGATGCAGAGAACCTGATTTGGGTTGAACAGAAAAAATAACGTCCAACTTTAAATTTCAGTTAACAAACGCACTTTCATAATAAAGAAAATTTTCTTTAAATAAATAATTTCTACTTTTGAAGTGGATTTAAAAGAATAGAAATAAAATTCACCTGAAATGAATGATACAAGAAAATACAAAACAAAATCACAGGCTTCGGAACCAACACTTAAAAGGTTGCCTGGCTATTTGTATTACCTTGAACAGGTGAAAGAAGAAGGGATTATCAACATTTCAGCACCGGTGATTGGAAAGGAACTGGGATGTGATCCGACTCAGGTAGTGAAAGACCTTGCTGTTACCGGAATAAAAGGAAAACCACGGGTGGGCTACAATACGTATGAATTGATTCACGCACTGGAGGATTTTTTGGGATTCAATAAAATAAATGAAGCTTTTCTGGTAGGTGCAGGAAATCTTGGTTCGGCCTTGATGGCTTACCAGGAGCACCAGTCATTGGGTTTGAAAATATTGGCAGCCTTTGATGTTGATGAGGCTAAAATAGGCCAAACCATTGGTGGAATTCACATCCTGGAATATAACAAATTGTTCCATCTCTCCGGCCGGTTAAACGTTAAAATTGGGATTCTTACAACACCCAACAATGTGGCACAGGAAGTGGCCGAAGATTTGGTAAACTGCGGAATTAAAGCCATCTGGAATTTTACCTCAGCCAAATTGAGTTTACCCAAAGAAATTATAGTTCAAAGTACTTCAATGAGTTCTTATGCCGCTGTTCTTTTGCGGCGATTAAACGACGCAGATTTATAACCATTTAAAAACCAAAAAAAATGAAAACTTTAAAAAAAATCATTAATTGTTTGAATAGTTTTATAAAGAAAAATTTCTTTAATAAGTCAAAAACTGACATTTCTCATGATTGTGAAAAAGTGCTGGGATTGAATTTCCTTGATGAAAACGAAAAGAAAAGCGCAGAGGAATATGTTACAGTTTACAAAAACACTACGCGCTGGCAAACGGTGTAATTTTCGCTAAAAAACCAAATGCTGTCAATTTTTATTTGATAATTAGCCCGGGTTGTCTTAAATTGTAAAAAAAATCACCAACCTGATGGCTCATTTTAAACTGATTGGCAAAGGCGTTTTTATATTACTATTTTGCTTGTTTCAAATTTTTTCTGTTTGGGCAGCAAATAATTCGTTACCTGAAGATAAGCAACAATCCGTTATCGATTCGCTTTTTGCGTTATCCTCATCAAACATCAGTATTAATAATGAAATTGCACTTTTATATGCAGAAAAGGGGAAAGAACTTTTAGATGAAATTGAGTATGTGCAGGGTGAGCAAAAATACTTTTTAATTAAAGCACAAATTGCGTATTACGACGACTGTTACATAGATGCCCTTGCATACCTGGATTCTCTCGGAAGCATACTCCCCCTGAATATTGCCAGTCCTGATTTGGGCCGCTATTATTCATTAAAAGCATTGGTAAACAATTATATTGGATACCAGGAGTTATCCATTGAAATGAATCTGAAAGCCATTTCGGTTTATGAAAAACTATCCGATTTTTCCGATATTTCTGTTTGTTACAACGCCATCGGAAAAACTTACCTGGATCAGGATGAATACGAAATTGCAGAACGGTATTTTAATCTGGCGTTTGATTTCAATCAAAAAATTTCGGATAATAACTCCCTTGGGATGATTTTTATTAATAAAGGTTGTCTGAAAATTGAACAAGACAGCCTTGATTTAGCAATGCAATTCTTTACAAAAGCTTACGATTTATTCCTTGAAGTAGGCGACATGAGGAGAATTGCGATTTCGCTCTATAATATTGCTAAGGTAAAGTCAAAAATCGGGGAATTTGCCGATGCCATTGCTAAACTGGATAAATCATTGAATATTTTTGAAAAACTGGATGAAAAATACGGCCAGGCAATGGTGCTTTCCCGGAAAAGTATGATTCACAGAGAATCAGGAAATAATGATTTGGCTGTTAAATATGGTGATGAAGCTTATGCTCTTGCAATACAAATTAACAGCCAAGCGTTACAAACAGAGGCACTTTTCCAGCTATTCAAAACATATAAATCTACTGGTAAATATTCAAAAGCGCTGGAGCTGCTTGAAACCTACCATGCTTTAAAAACAGAAATGGAATCGAAAAACAGCGCCAAACGGATTGCTGAGATTGAATACCAGGCACAACTTTCGGCCAACGAAAAAGATATTCAGCTTCTCAACCAGCGAAACCGGGCCAGAACACTTCAGGTTTATATTCTCATTGCATTTGCCGGAATTATACTTCTTTCAACTTTTGGTTTGGTGCTTTTTTTAAGACTTAAAAACAAAAACCTGCGGCAAAAGCAAGAAATTCTTGAAAAGAAAAACCATCTTATTGATTTGGAAAATAAAGTATTTGAAAAAGACAAAAAGATGCTTGAAAATGACCTGGAATTAAAAAACAAAGAGCTGGCAAGCCGGGCGCTGGCATTAATCCAGCTTAATGAAACGCTTAAAAATATCAGCCTCAAAATGAATGATTTTCCATCGGACTCTATTAGCGGAAAAAAACAAATAAAGACAATTTTACAGGATATCCAATTGGCTACACATAACAATATTTGGGAGGAATTCGACCTGGCCTTTAGTAATGTACACAACCGATTTTATGAAAAGCTGTTCGAAATTTGCCCCAACCTTTCGGCTACCGAGATTAAAATTGCAGCCTTGCTGAAACTGAATCTTTCCACTAAAGAAATAGCAGCCATCTCCTTTAAATCTGAAAGTTCAATAAAAACCACCAGGCACAGGTTGCGGCAAAAGCTCAACATTGGCGAAAACGACAACCTGGTGGCATTTTTGTTGAGACTTTAGTACCTTAATTTTTAGCTGCAACTTTTTGTAACCTCTCCTGAAACCCTTTGTAACCCATTTTATTGAGCCGGTTTTATCACCTTGCCTTAAACTTGTTTGTTGAATTATGAGCAATGAGCAGGAAAAGAAAGAAAATAAAAAAGGGGAGCGAAGGTGAAGATATTTTTAAAAAGCTCGAGACCCAGAATAAGGCCTTACAAAAAATCATCAGAAAGCTAAAAATCCGAAATGATGAACAAAATTCTGACAATAAAAACAAAAATCAATAACCTTAAAATTATAGTAAAATGAAAAAGTTTTTCTTAGTTGGTTTTGGATTGGCTTTTATCATCAGCCAGTTGGTGGCTCAGGTGCCACAGAGTATTAATTACCAAACAATTGTTCGTAACAGTTCGGGTCATTTGGTAAAAGACCAGTCCGTTAGCCTGAAGTTTTCCATTCATTTGAATTCAGCTTCGGGACAGGAAGTTTACTCCGAGAAACATGTAAAAACAACCAACCAGTTTGGCATTGTAAACCTGCACATTGGCAAAGGTTCTGTTTTGTCCGGAAATTTTGAAACGATAAACTGGGGTGCCGGAAAAATGTTTCTGAAAACCTTTCTCGATTTAAGCGGGGGCGACAGTTTTACAGAAATGGGAACCGCTGAAATGGTATCAGTTCCATACGCTTTGTATGCCGGTTCTATTTATGTAAACTATTCAAACGACACGCTTTATATCGGAGATCAGGCCATTTACCTGCCATCCGGAGGTGGCGGAAGTACCGGCAATACCGTAACCGATTTCGATGGGAATGTATATGGAACAGTTACCATTGGCACCCAAACCTGGCTTGCCGAAAACCTCAAATCGACTCATTATGCCGACGGCACTGCCATAACCGGTGTTTTCGATTACGATAACAACGCTTCTATTAGTGCAAGCTATGGAAAACTTTATACCTGGGATGCAGCTATGAAAGGCGCCGGTACAAGTTCTGCTTCGCCCAGTGGCGTGCAGGGCGTTTGTCCAACAGGTTTTCATTTACCCAGCCAAAACGAGTGGAATACATTAATCGATTATGTAAAAGATCATTACGAAGTAGGCGGTGCACTTATCGGACAGAAATTGAAAGAATCGGGCACTGCCCATTGGGAAACAGCAAATGGAACAAACGAAACCGGATTCAAGGCTGTTGGTGCAGGTGAAATGCACATTGTAGGCAGCGATCCGGCTTTTCAACGTCTAAAAGAAATGGGCGATTTGTGGTCGGCCACTGAATATCCATCCAATACTGATCAGGCATTGGAATTCAGATTATATGACTCAGGTTCGGTTTTGGCTCAGCCAAATACAGTAAAAAATAAAAGTAACGGACTTGCAGTACGGTGCATAAAAGACTAAACCAATAGTTATGAAACGACTTTTGATTTTTAATTTATTCTTTTTGATTGGCCCGGTATTTCTTTTCGCTCAGCCAACCATTACGAATATTATGAACCTTGAAACAGGCGACAAATACTGGAGGAATATTATTGATACAGAAGAGAATATCATTCCTGAAGAAGGGCCAAACCTTACCTGGGATTATTCGAATATTTCAGGGGTACTTATCGAGGGAGATCCAGGCATTTGTGTTATTCCATCTGAAACGCCATTTGCCGATTCGGCGGCTGTTTTAGCCAGTAATTTTGCCGTTATGACTTATGATCCTGAGGAAACCGGGGGAGTCAAAGTCTATGATTTTGGAATAGTTGAAAATAATCGGGTTGTAAATCTTGCCATTGCCCTTACCAATGCATCTGCTGTTACTTACAGCAAATATGTAAATCCTGATACCGTTCTGCTTTTACCTTTTACGTATGGAAATGAATTTAATAGTTCATCTGAAATTTGGGCTGCAACAAATAAAACCAGCCCTTATGAATACAAGGATGTTGCTGTAAAAAAGACCAAAGCAGTTGGCTATGGAACGGTTAAAACTCCAGCAGGTGTGTTTGAAAATGCGTTGATGGTGAAAATAGACATTACATCGAGTATGTTTTATGTTGATGGAACTCCTGGCGGCCAGAATTTAAAAACAACAGAATACCAGTGGTATGTGCCGGGAATTAAAATTTCGGTGTTGTCTGTTTTTATATTTGATGAAGAGGTTGGCGGTACAATAACGTATACAGCAAAAACAGAGTTTGCCAGCGGAGGTTTTGATAATGGTGGCGGTGGTAATGGTGGCAACGACGATGATGATGAACCTTACGACCCGGCAGGGGTGTGGCTGAATGTTTGCGGCTCTGCCGGTGAATATTTTGAAAAAAGCGCAGGTTCGTTAAACTGGACTTTGGGAGAAGCAGTCATTGAAACACTCGAAGGTTCATCACACTTTTTTACACAGGGATTTGGTCAGCCTGAAGAGGTTATTACGTCAGTAGAAGAAATGAAAAAAATGCCGGTTAAAGTTTATCCAAATCCGTTTACTTCTGAAATAACTATTGATTTGGAGAATTTTGATAAGGAAGTAAAGGCTGCACTTTACAACGCCACCGGGCAAATTGTGCGCAACTTTAAATTAACCGATCCAGTTAATCATATTAATTTGACTGATTGCAAACCCGGAATGTATTACCTGAGTATAATCAATACTGAAAATCCGGAAACTTTTAAAATCATTAAAAAATGAAGACAAAATTTGTATTGATTATCATCTTGCTGGCGTTTACCGTAACTTTTGCTTGCCGCAACACCAGTGAAAAACGCGCCGAAAAAATTGCGGAAAAAATAATGGAAAAAGCCAGTGGCGAAGAAGTTGATGTGAATATTGATAGCGAAAACTTTACCATAAAAACCGAAGATGGAACTTTGACGTCCAATGCAGATGATAAAAAGTGGCCTTCTGAAATTCCGGCAGAAGTGCCCGAGTTTGGCTTTGGAAGTGTTGAACAAGTTATATTCCACGACATGGACGACGGAAAAATGTGGACCATGATGGTTAAAAAAGTCCCGGCTAACGTGCTGACAAATTATCAGCAGGAGTTAAAAAAGAACGGATTTACCTGTAATCTGGTTTCGCACAACAACGAAGAAGGAATGTTGTCTGCCGAAAAAGGTGATATTAATGTTGCGGTTATGGCTGCCGAAGGCAGTGCCAGTGTTTCAGTGGCTATTGAAAAAAAGTAATAATATCAAAAAAGAAATTAAAAATGTATAAACAACTATTCAATTTTAACACATCTGTTTTTCAGGTAAAAAGCAGTTTAAGATATGCTTTCCTTTTCATTCTTTTTGCCGGCTTTTGTTTTAATACTCAGGCACAGGAAATCGAAATTTCCGGACGGGTAACCTCCAAAACCGATGGCAAACCCTTACCCCGGGCGCAGGTAATGGTGAAAGGCGCCAATGCATCTGTAACAACCGATGCAAGGGGTGATTATTCCATTAGGGCAAATCCCGGTGGTACCCTCGTTTTTTCAAAAGCCGGAATGAAAACACTGGAAGAACCGGTGAGAAACCGCAAAAACATTAATGTAGCCATGGAACCGGTGAAAATTGA
This sequence comes from Mariniphaga sp., assembly GCA_036350775.1. Classification (GTDB taxonomy): domain Bacteria; phylum Bacteroidota; class Bacteroidia; order Bacteroidales; family Prolixibacteraceae; genus Mariniphaga. The sequence goes on along the minus strand of JAZBNQ010000062.1, from coordinate 944 downwards.
AGCTAAAATCGATCAGGTTGTCGTGGTAATTCCCGGGAATGTCGCCTGGAAAAATACCGGAATTGTTGTGCAACCAAACGACAAGGTTGAATTTAAAGCCACCGGACAGGTTTGCTTCTCGGGTGATGAACCCGATGCATGTGTTGGTCCTGAAGGGTATCCAAGGGAATATTATTGGAAAGATTTTCCGGGTGATTGGGGATATTGTGGTGATCCTGTTGGAGGAGATTTTAGTGGACTCGAAGGACATGCCGGGTTAATTGCCAAAGTGGGTTCCGACATCTTTTTTGTGGGAAAAGGAAAAACCATTGGCGGCAAAAAAGGATCATTAAGCATAGGTATAAACGATTGTTCCTTCACCGGAGACTACTCTAATTCGGGCCAGTTTTCGGTGGTGATAAAGGTAACACGGGGGGCTCCGTAATCTAAAAATCAACTAATAAATAATTACCAATATGAGCAAACAGGTTAACAGCAGTATAATTACAGAATTACAGGCAAACAGTAAAAAAGGGTATGCTTGTATGCTGATTGTTATTTCCAGTTTTATCTGCTTTGCAGCTTTGGCTCAAAACCAGCCATCTTCAGAGCAAGTAAAAATCGATGTTGGTGTCGGGGATTTCTATATCGATGTTAGTGTCGGGGATTTCTATATCGATGTCTCTGTCGGCGATAGCTTTTATCATGATATCGGCGTAACAGACCTTTTTAATCAATTGGGAGTAAGTATTGGCGCTCAACCGGAATCAGAAACGGGTGTGAACTTTGACAAAGGATATATCCCCGCTCAACTAAAGGATGTAATAGCAGGACAGCGTTTTGCGGGATTTGTAAAAGATGCCGGAAAGCTTGAAGAAACATGCGGCATTCAGGGAGTAAAAAATGGCAGCCGGGTGGAAATTCTTTGCAATGAAAAAGGAAAATTCCGTTTAACCTTCCCTGAC
>JAZBNQ010000061.1:0-3901 GCA_036350775.1 Mariniphaga sp. | reverse complement strand
GGAGAAGCCATTCGTAAAACGCTGGAAGATTCCAAAGAATTAATTACCGGCAGTAACCTGGGAGATCTCAATTCAGTAATGAATACAATCCGGGCCAGATTTGCCGGGTTGGATGAAGGTGGCCGGGGAAACCAGACCTTCGACCAAAGGGTGATGATTCATGTTTTAACGGCAGTTGAATCAGCATTCCTGGATTTAACCGGGAAAGTTTTGGGTGTTCCGGTTGCAGCGTTGCTCGGCGATGGAATACAACGAAAAAAGGTGGAAGTGCTGGGATATCTTTTTTTTGTTGGCGATGCGAAAAAAACAGCGCTCAATTATCCTATGCCGTCAAAAGAAGGTACGTACTGGGAGCAAATCCGCCGGAAGGAAGCACTGGATGCCAAAGGAATTGTTGAACAGGCAAAAGCCACAAAAGAGCAATTTGGATTTTCAACCTTCAAATTAAAAGGCGGCGTTCTCAACGGGCAAAAGGAGTGTGATTGTATAATTGCCATGTCGGAAGAATTGCCCGGCGCGGGGTTGACCATTGATCCGAATGGAGCGTGGAGTTTAAAACAAGCCGTTGAATGGCTGACCCCTCTAAAATCAATCCTCACCTATGCCGAAGATCCCTGTGGTGCGGAAAATGGTTTTTCAGGTCGCGAAATTATGGCTCAGTTCCGCAAGGCAACCGGCATTCCGACCGCAACGAACATGATTGCCACCAACTTTACAGAATTTGTCCAGGCTATTCAGTTGCAGGCTGTAGATATTCCGCTTGCCGACTGCCACTTTTGGACGATGCAGGGCGCAGTGCGCGTTTCTGCAATCTGTGAACTTTGGGGATTAACGTGGGGATCGCACAGCAATAACCATTTCGATATTTCGCTGGCCATGATGGCACACACGGCGGCGGCAGCCAAAGGAAAAGTCACTCCCATCGACACGCACTGGATTTGGCAGGTGGGGCAGCGACTTACAAAAAAACCCTTCGAAATTACAAACGGGATGATGGAAATTCCGGAACTTCCCGGGTTGGGAATTGAGCTGGATTGGAAAAAAGTGGAAGAAGCAAATCAACTCTATAATAAAGTGGGATCGCAAAAAAGAGACGATTCCATTGCCATGCAATTTCTGAAACCGGGATGGAAGTTTCATCCGAAACGGCCATGTTTGGCTTAAGGTTCAGTTGAATTTTTAGAATAAAAAATAAACTAAAAAATATTGAAAATGTATAAAATCAAAAAAAAGCTCCTGAACGGGGAACTGGTACTGGGAACCATCATCTCGGAAATTCGTAATCCCAATATTGCTTATTTGCTGGCACAGTGCGGATTTGAGTTTTTCATTATCGACAATGAGCATGGAACGTACAATTACGAAACCATTTCAGCAATGATAGCCGCGGCCCGGGGAGCAAACATTTCTGTAATTGTACGAATTCCGGAAATTAAACGGGAAAGCATTCTGAAACCCCTCGATGCAGGTGCTGCCGGATTACTTGTGCCCATGGTAAATACCGCCGCCGAAGCACGGGAAGTTATTCACCATGCCAAATATCCGCCCATGGGAAACCGGGGCGCTGCTTTGCGCCGGCCGCATAATTTGTATGCAATAGTAAATGCCCCTGACTACCTGCAACAAGCCAACGAAAATACCTTTATTGCCGTGCAGGCCGAAACCACCACTTCAATCGAAAACATCAGTGAAATTGCAGCAGTTGAAGGAGTGGACTGCATTTTTGTGGGCCCGTTTGATTTATCGATCAGTCTTGGTGTTCCGGGGCAAATCAACCACCCGCTGGAAGTGGAAGCCATTGAAAAAATTGCTGTTGCCTGCAAAAAACACAACAAAATAGCCGGAATATTAATGTTTGAGCAGGAAATGCTTACCCGGTGGATTAAAAAGGATTTTCGTTTTGCGGTTTACAGCAGCGATATAACCATGCTGGCCGACGCTGCCTCAAATGCGGTAAAAGAACTGAAAAACGTTGTAGTTTGATCCGGTACCGGTATTGAATGACACCTTGCGGGCAATAGTGTGTCGTGGTGAAATTTTAGAATTTACCCGGTTCATAATAGGTATCAACCTGTCTTTTTTCATTCAGCTTCAGCAAAATAAAAAATGCTGCCAGCGGAACCAGCATGTGGGGTAACCGGTAAAGGGTTTCGTATAAATTCTGATGCAGGCTGCTGAGGGGAAATTCGAAATAAAAATTGGCCCAGGTCCGTGCTACAGCAGTTAGTCCGCCCCACAGTGCAGCATACAGCAGGGCATACCGGGCCAGCCTGGGTACAAACAAAGCAACAGAAACCACAAAGTCGAGAATCCCGGCCACGAACAGCATATTTTTTGCCACCGGTTCGGAAACATGGAGAATGGAAATGAACATATCGACAAACACGCCGGGCTGCGGGTAAAAACCTATGGCATACAACCCATGCGCTGAAAAAGTTAACGCAATGGCTATTTTCAAAACAAGCAGCAACCGGGCCCGGTTCATCTGCCGGGTTAAGGTGTAGCAAAAAACCAGCGGCAGCGAAAACTGGATGGCGTATTCGAAAAACTGGCCCGCGTGGTAAAACTTCTCCATGGCGTATAACAGGGCCAGAAAAACCAGCGAAACAGAGGCAAGGATGTAACTCCACAAAAAATATTTCAGGTGCCGGCTGCGTATGAACAAGGTAAGCAGGGCCATCAGGGCATAAAAAATTCCGAAGCCGGTAATGGTCGTCTGGATGCCGCGATCGGCAGCCGCGCTGGTCACATACTCCTGCCAGGTTCCGCCCCGGAAAAACAATACCACGTTTTCCATGATTTCCTGGTTCCACAACAGCGCCCTGAACGGCGCATCCCAGAACAGGTGCTGCCACGCCCTGCCGGCAAACAAAAAGAATGTGGCCAGCCTTAAAACAGGTTGAACCAATTGTGAAATGGAATGTTTTAAAATCATGACAGAACAGTTTGACTATAAATATAATGGAATTCAATTTTCTACAACATAAATTACAGAAGCTATGTTTAATCTATTTACAACTAAGGAATATTTTCTACGCGGGTTCCTTTTCATTTTTCTTGTTGGAATTTCGGTTCAGTCGTTTTCGAAAACCGGCAAATACCGGCTGACCTTGCGCGATAATCCCGCCACTTCAGTGGTAATCGGGTGGGAACAGGTTTCTGGAGAAAACCCGGTGGTTTATTACGATAATGAGGATAATGGTACAAACTGGGAAAAATACAAATGGAATACGAAACCCCACAAGACGGTGCGTTATGCAGAAATGGAAAATAATTTTGTGCGGCTTGCCGGCCTTATCCCCAATACGGCGTACTATTTTGTAATAAAAGACAGTGAGGGTGTAAGCCAGCGGCTTTGGTTTAAAACTGCACCTATGGATTCGGATTCAAGGTTGTCTTTTGTGGCTGGAGGAGATTCGCGTAATAACCCGGTACCGCGCCGGAATGCCAACCTGCTGGTGAGCAAACTGAAACCTCATGCCGTACTGTTTGGCGGTGACATGACTTCCAGCGGCACACCCGAACAATGGCAGGCCTGGTTCGATGACTGGCAGTTAACCATCAGCGACGATGGCAGGATGTACCCGGTTATTGCTGCCCGGGGAAATCATGAACCCAGCAACGAAATGGTTTACCACCTGTTTGATACGCCTTCAGAAGACATTTATTACGCCATTCCTGTTGGCGACAACCTGGTGCGCGCGTATGTGCTGAATACCGAAATGGCCATTGCCGGTAACCAGACCACCTGGTTAAAAAAAGATTTGGCGCAAAATAACGACGTCACCTGGAAAATTGCCCAGTACCATAAACCCATGCGGCCCCATGTTTCATCAAAAAAGGAAGGGGACATGCAATACATGAACTGGGCCAAATTGTTTTACGATGAAAAGGTAAATCT
>JAZBNQ010000060.1:0-7905 GCA_036350775.1 Mariniphaga sp. | reverse complement strand
TACATACACCTCAAAATCTTCCCCGCCAAAAAGCACAAACCGAATATGTTTAACAAATTTTAATTCGGGTATCAATTCCTGTACAGTTTGCAACGCGATATCTGTTGCAGCTTCGAAGGGATAACCGAAGGCACCGGTTGAAATAGCAGGAAATGCTACCGACTCGATTTCTTTTTCATCAGCCAGACGCAGTGCATTTTTATAGCAGTCGGCCAGTAAAAGGTTTTCGGGTTTGTCTTTCCCGTAAACCGGGCCAAGGCAATGAATAACGTATTTGTTGGGTAGGTTGTGTCCTCCTGAAATGACTGCCTGCCCGGGTTCTATTGGTGCTAAATGCCGGCATTCTTCGGCCAGTTTAGGGCCTGCTGCCCTATGTATTACACCTGCCACACCGCCTCCGGGCATTAGTTGTGCATTGGCTGCATTCACTACGGCCGTCACATCGGTTTGACTGGCTATGTCACCATGAACGGCCTCCAATATTATTTCTCCTACCTGTTTTTTCATGGTCTTTTTATTTTTTAAAATAATATACATCCAAAGATAAAAAACTAACGGAGGATGTTCAAGTTTTGTTTGACGAATAATTTCTACAGGCAATTATCGAAATCCTGATATTTGAGGGATTTTCTGGAAAACACGATGTAAACTTTTAATTGGGCTTTTCGTTATTAAGGTTGAAATGGGTAATAGGATAATATGAATATTTTTGATTAAATTTTTCAGTGTTAACGGATAAATAAAATTATGAAGAAATTAATAATTTCTGCTTTACTTTTGATTGGTATTTTTCAAATGAATGCCAGAGCACAGCAAAAATTTGAACGTGAAAGCCGGCTGAACCCAGATGAAGTCACGGCGGGGGCTTTACAGTTTATTGAATCGGTAAAAATGGATACCCGTTGGAAATGGTATTTCGAAGAAAATCTGGTTGGAAATTCAGTGGAAGCCAAAACAAAACACAATGGAAAATGGTATAGCGTTGAGTTTGATACCTCAGGTAAAATACAGGACGTGGAGGTTGAAAAAGATTTTTCGGAAATTGATGAAAAGACAGGTGGAAAAATAATAAAGGAGCTGGATTCCATGTTTAGCAGTCATAAAATAGATAAAATACAGATTCAATTTACTGCCGAAAGCACTGTTCTGCTTGAAATTCTAAACAATAAAGCAGACCAGGCCGATTCCAAAATTCAATTTGAAATCGTGGTTAAAGGGAAAAAAACAGGCCGACCTAAACTTTATGAGTTAACTTTTGATGACAAAGGAAACTTACTTGATTCCGCAGAAATCATTTTCAGAAACACAGATAACCTTGAATTTTAAAATGAGATATTTAGTTACCCTGATTTTATTGGTTTTTATTACAGGAAAAGCTAACGCCCAGGATGCCTATCTGCTAGGTGGCCTCCCGTCGTTGAATCTGAGTAAAGGATTAGGCGGCGACTGGAGTTTAAATTTGAAAGCTGAAAGCAGGCTGCGATTTTTACAGGGCGAATTTGGCGGAAATGCCCAGTCAGACTTAAATTTTCAACTTGCAGATTTTGCACTGACTGCCTCCCGGAAAACCGGGCTGAACAACGCACTGGCCGGTGGGTACCTCATTCGCTTAAGAGGAGAACAAATTTTTCATCGTTTTATTCAGCAATTTACAGTTGTAAGACGCTTCGAAACTTTCCGGATGGCACACCGGTTTTCTTCCGACCAGACTTTTAATAGCGATAATCCATGGGAGCTCAGGCTTCGGTACAGGATTACTGCCGAAATTCCATTAAATGGCCAGTCTGTTGACCCGGGAGAATTTTACATGAAACTGAATAACGAATACCTGAATAGCTGGCAGGAAGGCGAGCCCGATTTAGAGATCCGTTTGGTTCCTCTGGCCGGATTTGTTTTTAATGACAGCAATAAACTGGAATTTGGGCTCGATTACAGGCTTTCTTCTTTTATCGAGGGTGGTTCACGCAATAGTTTTTGGTTTAATATTGGATGGTATATAAAGGTTTAAAATAAAATAATCCGAATTAACCGAATAAGTTGCTGATAGCGACAAGTTGATTAAGTTTTAGTATCCACGTTTGTTAAAAAGGATATACCCGAAATTTAATGTCAGGTAAAGGTTGGTGTTTTGTTTTTCGTAATAACTAAGGGAAAGACTTAATGGCCCGACTCCAGTGTGAAAAACCATGGCTGCCATGCCTTGCAGGTAATAGTTTGAGAAATATTTGGCATTTTGATAGGCGGTTAAATCCTGGTTTGGGAGTTCTTCTTTTACCGGTACAAAACCATGCCCTTCCAACCGCAAATGGAGTGAGGGATTAAAATGATAAAGAAATTTGACACCTCCGGCAATGAAATTATTCGAATGAAAATTTTCGATAAACAGCGAACGACTGTGTGCCGTGGGATAATAGCCCGGCGAAGTTAGCATGGTTGACCGGTAATTTTTGAATAATCTTTTATTGCTGTAAACACCTTCTAACTGGGTTCCCAGTGTAAAATTTCTAAATATGTTGTAATACCTGGTTGACTGTGCCTGAAGAATGAAATAATCATGATGACTATCAGTCCTTGATGTAGCAGTTGAAGTTGTTCCGGGTTTATTCGTTTCTCTGCCGGCAATGTATTTTAATGTAAGTGCATTGTATTCTCCTTCAGTGGCAAACTGCTTAAAATTAAGTGAATTGTTTTCAATGCAAATTTGGTTTACAAATGCGTTAAATGTAGTTTCATCAGGAATATCTTCCTTTTTAAAAACATCGGTTTGGTAATACTCGTCTGTTGAATTTGCAAATGCAGTACCAATGCATAATTTGGAATGGAGACCCAATGGAATTCCGGCTTCAAACCGGAGATTATATTCTCCCTGAATAATATATGGAGGGCGAACATCTTCGAAAAATAATTCGGAACTTGAAGAGAAAAAATCCCACCGGTTTAAGGTTGAATATCCGGATATATAAAAGGGGAGGGAGGTTGGAAAATCGATTCGTCCTCCCACTTTGAACGAACTGTAAAACCTACCGAAATATATATTTGAACTCAAGGTGTAAGCCCGTCCCTGGTAGGTGCGGTAATCAAAACTGACAAATCCCTGGTTTATAGGTTTTGTGGAAATGTTTCCACCCATATTTATCCGCATCTTTTTTTCCGGTTCCACCTTCAGATGCAAGTCATAATATCCGGTTTCAGTATTATAATAGGCAACAGGCCTGATTGATTTCAAATGTTCATCGGCAATTAATTTGAAGTATTCTTTTTTCAACTCTCCTAACGAAACAATGTTGTAACGGTGTTTTATCGACTGGATGATAAACTTGCGTTGCATAGGGTCGGTAACGCCTTCCACCTGAACATTTTGAAAATAGAGTTCCGGTTTTTTTGCATCGAATTCTTTCCTTTTTTTACTTACAAACTCCAGATTTACTCTTCGCTCAATGCGTGTTTTAATGCTGTCAATAAAAGTTTCAGCTGTCTTTTTTCCTTCATTGGCAATTTGATCGTATTTCTGAAAATCGAGCAGACTGATATTTTGTAGCTTGGTTTCCATGAAAATTCCCTTTTCGGGTGGAATTTCATAGTTGGTGGGTCGCATAACCAGGTTGGTAACTTGTTGCATCAGATTGTCCGTGCCGGGCATTATTGCATCATCGGCTACTTTATGTCCAATAATAATATCGGGATTGTAGATTTTTTCCATAAGGTCTTGCGGAAAATTATTTACAATACCTCCGTCGAATAATAATTTACCCTCGATAGTAATGGCTTTGAAATATAAAGGAAAAGTCATGGAAGCTCTGATTGCTTCTCCTAAATCTCCTTCCCGCAAAACTACCGGTTGGTTGGTATGAACATCGGTGGCCACACAAAAAAATGGCACCATCAAGCTGTCGAAATCGTTTTTGCAGGCTGCATTAGTAGCTGCAAGCAATTCCATAAACGCAAAATCCATTTGTTCTTCGGGGATGATGTTTGTTGGGGGAAGTAAAGTAAGTTTATCTTCCTGCCGGGCAATCCGAAGTTCGAGCCACGATGGATCGGGTTCAGGGCGTGTGAAAAAATACCTGTATTCTTTTTGAATTCTTCCGGTTGACCAGAAATAAAAGTCATCAGAACGAAATAATTGTTCCATTTCGTCAGGTGAATATCCGGCAGCATATAATCCGCCTACTATTGCTCCAATTGAAGTTCCGGCAATGTAATCGATGGGTATTCCGTTTTCTTCGAGCGTGCGGATAACTTCAATATGGGCGATACCTTTGGCACCACCGCCGCTTAGAACCAGTCCAACAGACTGAGCCGAAATGTCAGCAGCAAAAAAAAGGATAAATAATATACTTAGCAGACTCTTATTCATGGCTTGAATGATACATTCTGAATGGTATCAAATTTACAAAAAAAGTGGCCTTAATTTCTCATTTAAAGAAATTAAACAGTATTTTTTCGGTGAAAAGTCGAATATCAGATGTGAATGCAGAATTATATTTTACCCTGCTTCAATCTTTTTTCCCAGGTTTTGAAAACCTTCTCCCAGAATTTCGCGGGCATCCATTACTGTAATAAATGCATTGGGATCAATTGTACTAATATATTCCTGTAAAATCGCAACTTCGCGGCGACTAACTACGGTGTAAATAATCTGTTTTTCTTCGCCGGTAAACATCCCTTCACCGCGCAGTAACGTTCCGCCACGTTCCAAATCAACCAGTATTTTATTTTTTATTTCCTGATGTCTTTTTGAAATAATCAGCAATGCCTTGTTATAATCGGAGCCTTCCAAAATCATATCTATAGCACGGCCCGTAATATAAATTACTACCCAAGAGTATAGCGGAATATGCCAGTCTTTAAATGCGATAAGACCCATAAACACAATTACCGAATCCACATAAATCATCAGTTTTCCCAGTTGCAAACTGGTGTATTTGGCAATAATCATGGCAATAATGTCGGAACCGCCAGAAGTGGCCCTCGATTTGAAAATCAGACCCAGTCCAATGCCAATCAGTACTCCTGCAAAAACACTTGAAAGAAGCACATCGTTCACCAGTGGAGCATTGCCATCTGGTCGAAGGTAGGTTATTCCATCAATGAAAAACGAAGTAAGCACGAAGCCTACAATCGTTTTTACTCCAAAACGTGGTCCCAGAATTTTAATGCCTGCAATGGTGAGTGGGATATTTAGTACCAGGCCGAATAACCCAATGGGAATTCCATTTGGCCAAAATGAAAACATGCCGGCAGTAAGGTAATGCACAACAATGGCAATTCCATAAACTCCGCCAGGCACAATTTTATGTGGCGTTACAAAATAAACAAAACCGGCTGCCAGAATAAATGAACCAAACAGAATAAACAGATAGTCAATAAACCACTGCCTGCTAAACATCTTTTGTTTTGTCAGGAAAGCCATAATTTGAATAGTTTTTGAATGTTGAAATTAGTTTATAAAAGGTGTTACCGATGATGGAAAACTTTCGGTTGAATTCCAAAGTTTTTTGTTGGGCTCGCTGCCCATTTCAAAACGAATGGTTCCGCCGTTCAGCAATTCATTATGATTAAAATACGACTTGTCCCATGTTTTTCCATCCCATGTAGTTTTTTGAATGTATTCCGATTGGTCTGCTCCCGGCGCTTCAATGGTTAACGTTTTTCCGTTGGGAAGCTTCACCTGCACTTTTTCAAACAGTGGCGAACCGATTACATATTCAGGCGTTCCGGGACAAACCGGGTAAAAACCAAGCGATGAAAACACGTACCATGCAGATGTTTGCCCATTATCTTCATCTCCGCAATATCCATCTGGTGTGGGTTGGTAAAGTTTGGTAAGCACTTCGCGTATGCGTTGCTGTGTTTTCCAGGGTTGTCCGGCGTAATTATACAAATAAATCATGTGCTGAATGGGCTGATTTCCGTGGGCGTAATTTCCCATGTTTACAATCTGCATTTCCCTGATTTCGTGAATGGTGAATCCATAGTACGAATTGTCAAAAATCGGCGGAACCACAAAAATGGAATCGAGCATTTCAACAAAATTTTGGTGGCCTCCCATCAATTGTGCCAGGCCTTCCACATCGTGAAAAACGCTCCATGTGTAATGCCAACTGTTTCCTTCGGTAAACGCATCGCCCCATTTGTAAGGGTTAAATGGTGACTGGAATTCTCCATTTTCATTTTTCCCGCGCATCAGTTTTGTTTCCGGGTCGAAAACATTCCGGTAATTTTGTGCCCGTTTTTCAAAAAGCTGAATTTCTTCTTCGGGTCTGCCCAATTCTTTGGCCAGTTCTGCAATACAAAAATCGGCGTAGCCATATTCCAACGTTCGGGCTGTGTTTTCGCGAATGCCCACATCGTAAGGAATGTAACCCAGTTTGTTGTAATATTCAGCGCCATACCTGCCCACCGAACTAACCGGCCCGTGTCCTTCGGTGTTTTTCAAAATAGCTTCATACAATGTTTCAATGTCATAACCGCGAATTCCTTTCAGGTACGAATCGGCAATCAGCGAAGCCGAATTGGAGCCAATCATGCAGTCGCGGTGACCGGGACTAGCCCACTCAGGCAGCCAGCCGCTTTCTTTATACGCGTTCACCAAACCTTCCATAATCTGGCTGTTCAGCTCAGGGTACATCAGCGTAAAAAACGGGAAAACAGCACGGAAGGTGTCCCAAAAACCATTGTCAGTAAACATGTAACCGGGCAAAACTTCGCCGTTGTATGGACTGTAGTGTACAATTTCTCCGGCAGCATTTATTTCATAAAATTTCCGGGGGAAGAGCAAACAGCGGTAAAAGGTGCTATAAAATGTGCGTGCGTTATCGATATTCGAGGTTTGTATTTTTATTTTTTCAAGTTCGCTGTTCCATTGTGATTTTCCTTCTTCAATAAGTTCCGTAAATGTTTTGTCTGCAATTTCCTGTTTCAGGTTTAGTTCAGCCTGTTCGAGGCTTATAAACGATGAAGCAATTTTTAGTGAAACCTTTTCTTTGCGATTGGTTTTAAGCTGAATAATTGCCCCGGTGTGCAGGTCTTTTAATTCCGGCTCGCCGGCAAAAAGTGTTTCATTGTCAGTAGTGTAGTAGCTTTCAAACGGTTTATCGAACTGCACCACAAACCAGTTTTTGAAATTTCCGGGAACACCGCCGCTGTTTTTGGTCGTGTAGCCAACTACCTTATTTTCTTCCGGAATCACTTTAATGTAGGAACCGCCGTCAAATGCATCAATTACAATGTTTGAGCTGTCATTTTCCGGAAAAGTGAATTCGAAAAAGGCAGCCCGTTCAGTAACTGTAAACGCAGTTTCCACATCGTAGTCAGCCAGGTAAACTTCGTATAAATAGGGTTTTACGGTTTCGGCTTTGTGTGAAAACCAACTTGATCGTTCGTTTTCGTTAAAAACCGGTTTGCCGGTGGTGGCAAAAACGGCAAACTGTCCGTAATCGTTAATCCATGGACTGGGCTGATGCGTTTGTTTGAACCCACGGAGTTTGTAGGCATCGTACTGATACATCCAGCCATCGCCCATTTTATTGGTTTGCGGCGCCCAAAAGTTCATTCCCCAGGGGCGTGCAATGGCGGGGTAAGTGTTTCCGTTACTCAGGCTGAATTCCGAATCGGTGCCCATCAGTGGGTTTACAAGTTCTACCGGATTGGTAAAAAAGTTATCTTTTTTTTCGGTTTGAGAACAAGCTGAATAGAGGAACAGGATTGCTGCAAGCAGAGAAAAGTACTTCATTTTTTTTGTATTAAAAATTCTATTTTACTTCAAATTAGGCGGGTCAAAAATAATACAATCGGTAATATAAATTTCTGAGGGTTTTCATGTTACACAAAATAAAATGCACGTATTGTGAAAAAGATTTTTTACTGCAACGAAAATAAAAATTTTTGTGCCGCGCTATCTTA
>JAZBNQ010000059.1:0-3304 GCA_036350775.1 Mariniphaga sp. | reverse complement strand
GTCCATGGGAAATGCATCCGGTCCGGGTAGCTCTTCCAACCGGTTTGACATTTCACGAAGCGCCTGAGCCCAGCGGGAAGTTGAGTCTGCCATCAGCAGCACTTTCAATCCCATGGCACGGTAATATTCGCCAATGGTCATGGCTGTATAAACTGATGCTTCTCGGGCAGCAACCGGCATGTTTGAAGTATTTGCAATAATAATAGTACGTTCAATCAGTTTTTTCCCGGTGCGTGGGTCTTCCAGCTCAGGGAACTCAGTAAAGATTTCCACTACCTCGTTTGCACGTTCACCGCAGGCAGCAATAATTACAATGTCGGCTTCGGCCTGTTTTGAAATGGCATGCTGCAAAACGGTTTTTCCAGTACCAAATGGGCCGGGAATAAAGCCAGTACCCCCTTCTGTAATCGGGTTCAGCGTGTCCATACAACGTACACCGGTTTCGAGCAGTTTAAATGGTCGCGGCTTTTCCTTGAAATCTCTTATCGCCACCTTCACCGGCCATTTTTGAACCATGGTCAGTTCGGTTTCGGTTCCGTCACCATTTTCAACCACCGCAATTTTATGATCAACAGTGTATTCGCCTTCACCAACAATTTCTTTTATTTTATATGTGCCCTGCATTTTAAACGGCACCATAATTTTATGAGGCTGGTCGTTTTCGTTTACTTCGCCAAGCCAGTCGCCGGCTTTCACCTCGTCGCCCACTTTGGCCATGGGTTTAAATTCCCATTTTTTCTCCCGGTTTAGCGGGTCGGTGTATTCGCCGCGTTTCAGGAAAACGCCCTCCATTTTGTCGAGGTCATTCTGCAGCCCGTCGTAGTTGCGCGACAGTATGCCCGGACCAAGTGTTACTTCGAGCATGTGTCCCCGAAATTCGACTTTTGAACCGGGTTTCAATCCGCGGGTACTTTCAAACACCTGCACATAGGCTGTTTTTCCTACTACCTTAATCACCTCGGCCATCAGGTTTTCATCTCCCAGCGAAATGAAACAAATTTCGTTTTGGGCAACTGGCCCGTCCACATTTACCATTACCAGGTTGGCCACAATACCAACCACTTTGCCTGTTGTTTTATTATCTTTTTCCATATGTTATCACGAATTCTTCAGGAAATTCAAAATTGGATTGGATTTCTTCCAATAACTGGTTAAATATCTGTTGTCCTTTTTCTTTATCGAGTTCAAACCAACGTTCAACAATAAAAACTTTTTGCACAAAACCGAGTACTTTTTCAATAGAGAAATAGTTAAAAAAGGTAATTTCATCGATGAACTGCCAGGTGTGGTTGTCGAGCTTAAGTTCCCTTTCGAGAATGTTTTCGATATCGAAAATCTGTACAATGGATTCAATATCGTTAATTTCGTTGGCCAGTCCAAAATCGCGTGCCCGGCTTCGTTTCAGGGCGTGGGTAACTTCATCGTCACCAATAATGGCCTCTTCGAAAGGAATCTCGTGCTTTCTGCCGTTCAGTGCCAGCATTATGTTGGCCATATTTTGTTTGAATTCGCCAAACTCAGCAAGAAAATCATTTCCTGTTTCAGCCAGTGTTTTGTACCACCCTTCCGTTAAAAATTTTACTGCCGCAATTTTCGGAAACTCTTCCTCATCGTCGTGGAATAACTCAATAAAATCGACAAAATAGGATGGGAATACGTCGGTGTCAATCAGCTCGAACTGTTTTTTATCGACAAAATGTTCCATCTCTTCGCGGGAATAATTTCCACGATCGTCCCAATCAAATTCATTTTCAAATAAAAGATTTATCAGGTTTTCATGGTCCCATGGCAGATAGAAAAGTTTTACCAGTTCGAAATCGGCCGGATGCAACTCTTCACGCAAATAGTTACGCAGTTCCACCGACGAAAAGTGAAGTTTCTTATCATCAGGAATGAGGTCGGGAAAGCCTGCTACAAGGCAGTAGTAATTTCGTTTGTTCATTTTTTCTCCTCAAAAAGCAGTTGACTGGTTTTCGGTCGCAGATAAGCTTTAAGGAAGTTGGTAAAATCCTCGTCGGTAAAACTGATAAGATAACTTCCGTCGGAAGGCCCAATTTTAAAGCCGGATTTCATATTTTGAGTAAAGGAAACTTCCAGCCCCTTATTCATTTCGTCAGCCAGATTGTTTTGAAAAAATCCTTCGAGTTGATTTCTTTCCTGTTCCGGAAGAATAACTTGCACATCGAAACTTTCTTTTTCCATCCATCCTTTTACAACAGTGGAAATCAGTTTTTGCAAGTAATCTTTGTCGGAAAACAACTCCTTTACCGAAGGTTGAATCACTTTCATGGTAATCAACGAGGTTATTTCCTGTTTCATGGCTGAAACGGCCTGGTTGAGCGTCATTTTAATTTCCGAGTCCACCTGCTTTTTCAATTCCTGTGCTTTTTCTTCAGCTCCGGCAACAAGTTTATCAGCTTCTTTTTGGGCATCTTTTTCAATACCAGCGGCTTTTTCGCGTGCTTCTTTCAGAATAGCTTCTGCTTCTTCTTTTGCCTTTTGAACACCTTCGTTATAAATGGTTTCAGTCAACTGTTGAATTTTCGAATTCATATATTCCTGATGTTTTAATAATTCATTTATACTGAAATTTTTCTTTAATAATAAAGAAGTGAAAACACTCTTTTTTAAAAGAAGCGTAAATGTACTAACAAGATTTTAATAAGGAAGAACGTAAATCGGCTAAATTTTGGGTTTTATGTCGCAAAATATGTTTTTGGTGAAATGACATAAATCAGTAAAAAAGCTTTCCGGCCTGTAATTTCAGATTGAAATGAAACTCCAAAACCAACTCAAAAAGAAAGGATTAAATGGCTTGCTTCAGATGTGGTGGAATCCGTAAAAATGTTCATTAATTAAAAAAACAGTGTTAAAAATCTCTTAATATTAGCTTAACGTACAAGTAATGGATACGAACTCCCATTAATGAACATATTCCCGTAAGCCCTGATATTTGAGTCAAACAAAAATTTTGTAGTTTTAGCCTTTAATTCCATTTTTTAGAATTCTACAGGAAAAATAAACCATAAAAACCGACAAAAAAAATGAAAACATCGAGAAGAAATTTTTTAAGAACCAGTGGATTAGTTATTGCAGGAACTTCACTTGTTCCGGGACTTGCCTGCACAGGCGGAAGGGGAAAAACAGTTACAGCGCTACAGCTTTACAGCGTACGCGACGAAATGGGCAGCGACCCGTCTGGAACCCTGACTCAATTGGCAGAAATGGGTTACACACATGTGGAACACGCCAATTACGTGAATCACAAATTTTACGGATGGACCGCAAAGGAGTTTAAAAAAGT
>JAZBNQ010000058.1:0-5141 GCA_036350775.1 Mariniphaga sp. | reverse complement strand
TTTTATGCCGTGGAAGCCAAAATTACTTCCGAAAGCAATCCTTTTGTGTACCTGTACAAAACCCGCAAGGTGAACGACGACAGCGGTTTCGCGGGAATCAGCGGTGCAGAAGTTGTGGTTTCGGAAAAGGAGCAGCCGCAAAACTTAGTTGAACTGGTTGAAAGTCCCGAAATTAAAGGATGGTATCTGGTTCCCGAAGGAATCGATTTTAAAGGCGAACCGGGAAAGGAATACCAGGTGACCATTAACGTTGACGGCGTTGAACTGACTGCCCATGATTTGCTGGCGCCGGTTGAACCCATCGATTCCATCCAGGTGCGTCCCTCGCTCCGCGGCGAAAACCGGTTTCTTGGAATTTTCACATACGGCAATGAACCGCCCGGTTTGGGAAACTTTTACAAATGGGATATTTACATCAACGACACGCTGCTCAGTCAGTCCGATTTCCTCATTTTTGCCAGCGACGAACTCGTGGACGGCAATTACATTTACAGTTTCGAGATTTTTACCGACTTTCACCAACCCTCCAAACCGGAAGACCGGAGGCTGAAAATGGGCGATACGGTTTTGGTGAAACAAACGTCGATTTCGGCATTTGCCTACGATTTCTATTTTCAGCTGTTCAACCAGGCGCAAACCGGCAGTTTGTTCAGCGTTCCTCCCGCCAACATTCAGGGTAATTTTACAGCCTCCGACGGAAAACCCGTGTTGGGCCTGTTCACTGCACACGATGTTTCAAACTCGAATGTTGTGGTGATTGATGAGAGAATAGAAAGCGGGTTGAGAAAGTGAACAAAGGAACCGTTCTGCCCAAATCTTTTTTCCATGCTTTTTCACGAATCCATTACATCATCGGCGCCAGGTTAGAAAGTTTGTTTCACATGGTTAAAAACAAGTTTTGCCGGGGAGCCTTTTTTATTAGAGCACCATTTTGGGTAGGTAGTTGTTTCATTAAAGAAAATAGGTTCGGATACAACATCCGAACCTATTCTTACTTAAAGTTTTAAAAATCTCTAATCATCGTCATCATCGTTGTCGTCATCATCTTCTTCAAAGGCCTCGATAATATCATCCAACCGGTCTTCGATTTTATCGGCCAGATTTTCGTTTCCATCATGGTCATCTTCGTATATTTCGATGATACCGTTTCCATTTCCATCCCGTGCTGCAGTGATATCTATCCCGCCTTGTGCCGGGTTGAAGAGTGCAAGCACATCGAAGGAAACCGTGACAATAGCACTTTCCACTTCTGACAGGTCAAAAGGTTCTTCAAATTCAATTTCCATTTCAAATTCTTCATCGGTAAAGAAAATGAAGGGAGTTCCATTGATGTCGCCTTCAATGAGAACGGTTTTTTTGTACAAATCTGAATTGGGGTTCTCATTTTTATCAAATTCAAATTCTATTTCATCATATCCAGCTACAGGCAGGTTTAAATCATTGAAAAGGGTCACCACCCTGCCCTGTTCATCTTCTACAAGGTCAATTTCAAAAGGTCCTTTTAGCATGATTTCTGAATAGGTAAGTCCATTGTTATTGTTATCGTCATCAAATTCGAATTCAATTTCTTCGACATTGATGGTAAACGATTCAACCAGGACTTCGGTAAGAGCAGCACTCTTGGTTGGCGCCGGGTTATAAACCCCCTGAAATTTAAGAGCTGCATTGCCATTCTGCAAGTCAATATCCTCTTTGTCGCATGAATACGAAAATGCCGCTATTGATATTATTATCGCGGCTTTGAATAAATTAATTGTTTTCATTTCACTAAAATTTAATTAAAATTATTTCTTTGTTTCTACTGGTAAGACGCAAGAATTCTCAAAGGTTGTAACGGGCTTGTAATTTTTTTCAAAATTTAATTGTAATTAAAATGTAACCCAGTTACCTCGGGAGCATGGTTCGTATTAATTAATTCTGTAGGAAAAGGATATATTTAAGCTCGTGGCAAGATTTCTGGTATCCTTGAAATTGCCGGGGATTACATTATCTCCTTTGAATATATTAACCAGATTGTAGTTTAACCTGATGCCCGGTTTAAAAACCATATTTTTGGTTATCGGAATATTGGCTTGATAACCGGCAAGCAAACCGAAATCAAGGTCGCTGTAACGGTCGTTAACCTGAATTTTGGTTTCAGCTATTTGCTCCTCTGCCATTGTTAATCTTGCCACATATCCACCCATAATAATTTGTCCGGGAAATCTCTTGTTTTCCCAGCAGTAAAAAGTTTGAAGCTTCAGGTAATCAAGGTTAATATTTTTTTCCACAAAACTTGCATTAAAATATTGCTGATAGTTCTGACCGGATTCCGATTTCAGGAAAAACTCCAGACCAAACAAATACCGGTTATTTAATTCAAAAGTGGATGATATTCCTATATCCTGGTGGAAGGTGGGTTGAACGTTACCCAATTTAGTTGGGTCTAAACTGTTTCGGGTTTCATAATTCAGAAGCCATGTGTTTTTATAACCATAAACTAAACCAACATCAACAATTTTTAAAAATGATTTCGAAGCTGGCAAGTTTAAAGATTTGTCGGGTTCCGTTACAGAAGTATATTCTGTTTCCATTGAATTCGGGAGAATAAAACCATCGTTATAGGGTAAAAGATTATTCGACTTAATGGGTGAATTTTGAATCCCTTCGAAGGGTAACATTTTATGAAGAAAAACAATGTCCTCCGAGCTTCCCCTTTCTGTTATTGTTGTTGATCTGGTAAAAGAAGGTGATGCTGTCAGCTTGGTATCATTTTTATCTGTTGAAGCTGGTTCGGCTTCTGCTATTTGTTCCACTTCTGCTGTTTCTGCTCCTTCAACCTCTTTTCCCACTATTGCTAAAGGGGCTGACATATCTGATGTTGTTTTTTCCTTTTCATCTGCCTCAATCGTTCGTTCTGAAATGACAGGTGGTTGATTTGCCTCTCTTAAAAAATGTCTGACCGGCAAAAATACAAGTAATAAAATAGCCGCTGCCGCTGCCAGTTTCTTCAGGTAATTCATAGGAATCAATCTGCCTTTTTCGGGTTTAATTTCATCAAGTTTGGCAGAAATATTATCCCATGTTTCCATAAAATCGAGCTCATCCTGTATTTCGTTCCACACAGAATCTTCCTCCCCGGCATCAACCTGTTGAAGCCAATTGTTGTATTCTATGTCAAACCTGTTTTTTTTCATTGCTTACTGAGTTCATATTCGTATAACCATTTTTTCAGAAGATTCCTCGCCCTTTTATACTGCGATTTTGACGTGCCGTCTGTAATGCCAAGTGTTTCTGCAATTTCTTTGTGCGATAATCCTTCAACTGCAAAGAGATTGAATACAACCCTTGCCCCGTCAGGTAACTGCTTAACGTAGTGAAGAATAACATCGTTTGTAAGTTCCCGGAAAGTAAAACTTCCCCTTTCATCTTCCTCTGGTTCATCTGGAAATTCATCCAGAAAAACGAGTCTTTTTCTCTTTCTGAAATAATCAATGGCCGTATTGGTAACGATTCGCCTAATCCAACCCTCAAGTGAGTTTTTAGCATTAAATTTTTCAAGGTTTGTAAACACCTTAATGAAAGCTTCCTGCAAAATATCCTTTGCCTCCACCCTGTCGCCGCTGTATGAAAGACAAATTTGAAACATCGTTTTAAAATATTTTTTGTAGAGTTGCTTTTGCAATCTTCTGTCATTTGCCAGACAACCTCTTAACAATTCCAAATCTTCTTCACGCGATTTCTCAACCATAGAGCAATTGCCTATTCGTTTATTATTAAAATGGTTGATTCCTGTATTCTGTTAAAAATAGTCCCATATATCTGACTATTAACATGTTTGCTTAAAAGGATGAATTCTTCATCGTCAATCAATCCAACGAATGAATTATTCAGCATTGAAGGTGTAAAAACAGAAAACCAATAGGAAGGATTGATTTGCAGTTCTCCATTATTTACCATGTTTTTGTCGAGAATTATTTCTGAGCCCCCATTTCTGTTCTTTCCCAGAATTTGAAAGGTTAACGGGTCGTTAATCACAATAACAACACGTTTGGTGTTTCCGTTATGAATAAACTTTCCTTTTACCAGAATACATGGAGTTATATCTTCAAGGTAATCCTCAATAATGTCTCCTAAATCTTCCTGCAAGTCCTCCAGGTCATCATCATCATCTTCTTCTTCAAAATCTTCAAGCCAATCAAGAATGTCATCAATTACATCGCTTTCCCCGGCATCGGGTTTAAAAATGAATGAAAAGGAGAGTGGGTTATAAGCTCCCTGTGGAATATCAAATCTTTCAGTAATATTGAAAGAAGCAGGTTTTATTATGAAGTTTTTCCCATTGTCAAAATTCCTTGTAAAAAAAACATCATCACCTTGTTCTCTGTAGCCACGGATATCAATGGAATTTAATCCTAAACCAATTTCATCAATCGTTAATGAACCTCCAAGCGCAGCCTCGTTATTTATTGTGAAATTCAAATTAAACTCAACGGGAAGCGTAAAGTCTTCCTTCTCGCAACTCCCAAATAGGATAAAAAGCAGCAAAAAGGGTACGACAGACCATTTATAATATTGATATTTCATACTATTAAAATTGTTTTTTTTCTAAGGTATAGTATGGAACTCGCATGTCCCGATTACTATCGGGATTAATCATCACTCTGGGCGTAAATATTTTACATGCTCGTTTCATAATGCCTCTTAAATTTCCACCATTCATTATTCCATAAATAAGACGTGAGATCGATCTGAAGGTTGTAATTTTTTTGATTATTTTTTCTCTGTTCCAATTTTCCAACCCCAAAATATCCCGCATTTGGATATGTTAGAAAAAGAAACCGTTCTCTTTTTTGAAAGAACGGTTCCCTTGATGCACATAAAAAGAACGGTTCCCTCGATCCAGTTACAAATCATCACGAAGTGATTTTTCAAAAATCCATCTAAAAGATTCAAACTTGGATTGAATGTGGCAAAGTTCCCAGTGGTCGTTGTATTTTATGGTAAAAACATTATCTGCCCATTTAACAAAGCCTGTTTCGGTAGGAACAAAGAAAAATTCATAGGACGTAACCCGCAAAAAACCTGAACTTTGTATGAGAAACAGCAGCGATTGGATGTCGGTTACTTTTTGATGTACTTCCTGAGTGAGATCTTCATCT
>JAZBNQ010000057.1:0-14938 GCA_036350775.1 Mariniphaga sp. | reverse complement strand
GTTTACGATCATTTTGAAGATTTTTACACTGGCGGAAATTTTTATACCAATTATGCATCGGTTGCAACCAATATGAACCGTACAAAGGTTATGGTTTCATTTGAAAATTCGGCTCAGGAAGGGATTATTTTCGGGGTAAGCGGATACAAAAGGCAAAACTTCAGGTTGAATGTGGATCACCGTTTTTCCGACAAGTTTACCTTTACCACCAGCAACCTGATAGTAAAGGCAGAAACAGACAACAGCAGCATCGACTTTTTCTCGCTGATGCAGTTACAACCTGACATGAACCTTAAATCAAAAAATCCTGATGGAAGCGATTACCGGTTGAAAGTTGACCAGTTTGGTACAACACTGAACCCACTTTATCCTATTTCCAATGTAACCAACACTAGCAACCGTAACCGTATTTTAAGCAGCTACGGATTTAATTTTACACCAGTTAACTGGTTGACCTTTGAAGGACAGTACAGTTTTGAACGCCAGGATAACTATGGAAATTTAATGGAGCCGAAAGGGTATCTTACGCTTGATACTTTCGATTCGGGTGGAACAGACGGGTATTTGGAAAAAAGTGCAACACAGCAACTGGCGCAGGTTGTACAGTTTACCGCCAATTTTAACAAGAAGTTTGGTGACTTTACAACCAAGGCCAAATTAAGTTACCTCTATGAAGATAACCACTGGGAACAATTTGGGACATTTGCCAGAACATTCTCTGTTGATGGTATTCCAAGGTTTAATGTTATGGACCAGGCAACTGCGGGCAATTATTCAAGCCAATTCGATATCCGTGCCGAAAATATTTTCGGGATTCTGGATGTGGATTACCAGGATAAATACATTGGTTCATTTCTTTACAGGTACGATGGAGCCAGCCAGTTCGGTGAAAATGAAAAATGGAATCCCTATTTCAGGGTTTCGGGCGCTTATCGTATTACAGAAGATTTCCCGATTAACGGTATTGATGAATTAAAAATCAGAGCATCATATGGTACTGCAGGAAACCGGCCACCATGGTATGCGCAGTATGAAACATTTAATGTTGCAGGTGGCTCACCGGTTAAAAACCAGTTGGGGAACAATAATTTGAAACCTTCTAAAATTGTTGAAAGAGAAATAGGGTTGAATATGGAATTCCTGAATATGTTCGACTTTGAATTTGTTTATTCCAAAACCGATGCCCAGGATCAGCACTGGCCAGTGCCTCTTCCAGCCTCACAAGGTTACAAATCCCAATGGCAGAATATGGGTACTATTACTTCCGATGTATTCGAAGCTTCCCTGGGCGCCCGTTTGGTTAATACCAGCAGTTTTAGCTGGAGGGCTAACCTTACCTGGGACAGGGTTCGTCAAACAATCACTCAGTTGGATGTTGCACCTTTCACTACAGGCGCAAGAGGGAATGCCGGCGACCCGGGTGCTTTCTTTATTGAAGAAGGAACAGTGTTTGGTTCATTCTATGGCGAATATTTCCTTCGCTCCATGGATGAACTGACTGAACAAATTAATTTGCTGAGTGAATCGACGTATGCAGGGAAATCCATTGCCGATTACACCCAAAACAGCGACGGGTATATTATACCGCAAGGAACCGAAGGAACATATCTCGAAGTTCCCGTTAAAATGAGGGATGAAGATGGCAACCCAAAAACCATGATGATTGGAGACGGTAACCCTGATTTCAATTTAGGTATTGCCAACACCTTAACATGGAAAGGCCTGACTTTATATGCTTTAATCGACTGGAAACAAGGCGGCGATATTTATAGTTTGACTAACCAGTGGATGTACCGCGACAATCGTGCTTCCGCAATGGATCAGGCGGGAAAACCGGAAAACCAGAAAAAAGCATTTGATTACTATAAGGCGTTATACAATGTAAACACCTACAATAATCATTTTGTGGAAGACGGAACTTATATAAAAGTAAGGGAGATATCACTCTATTATAACATTAGCCGGAATATGCTCAACAGATTTGCCGGTGGTTTTTTTAAGGATGTCAAGTTTGGTGTAATCGGTCGTAACCTGTTAACCTTTACCAATTATACCGGGTTTGATCCCGAAGTGGGAAGTACCGAAGGTAGTGGCGATAATACCATTCAGGCCTGGGATGAATTTTCTTATCCAAACTTCAGGACCGTTACTGCGTCAATTGAATTTAAATTTTAACATATTTAAAATAAGAGTAATATGAAAACGAAATTATATAAAATTACTTTCGCATTCATCCTGGCACTGGGATTCATAACTTTTGGCTGTGCCGATTTGGATGTGGAAAACCTGAACGAACCCGATGCGGCCAAAGCTTTGGCCAATCCGGAAGATTTGGCCAGTTTGGCAGGTGGTGCTTTCCGTACACTGCATGTTGCTATGCAGGAATATGATGGCCCTGCACTGGCAATGTCGAATTTAGCAGATGCCGGAACCTGTTCGTGGGGTAACGCTGCCATGCGTGATATGGGTAGCGAACCAAGACTTGGATGGATTAATAGTTTGACCTATGCGTATTTCCCGGTAATCAGGGTTTTTTGGGAAGACAGTTATGCATCTATTTCTGCCGTTAACGATGTGTTGAGAGCAATCGAGGAAAAGGGCATTGAAATGGGAGAAGATGGATCTGAGACTGAAATGGTTCGGGCCTGGAGTTATTTTGTAAGCGGTGTAGCCCATGGTTATCTTGGATTAACATACGACCAAAGTAACGTAATTAAATGGGATACCGATTTGGAAACACTCGAACTTACTCCGTGGTCGAATGCTATTGATGCTGCTTTGGAATTATTAGATCAGGCAATCAGCATTGCAAATGCAAATTCGTTCGTTCTTCCTGCAAGATGGTTGGGGGGCGAAGCTTATACAAACACCGAACTGGCTGCTTTAGCTAACTCCTATGCCGCTCGGATTCTTGCTTATAGCTCAAGAAATAAAGCTCATAATGAAGGAATTGACTGGAATAAGGTTTTAAGTTATGCCAATAATGGTGTTACCAAACCTTTACAACCCGAGTTGGGAGACAATTATGATTTTTATGATATGTATTTGGTTTATCAACGTTACCCTGGATGGGGACGTGTTGACCACAGGATTATTAATTTGATGGATGCAGACTATCCAAGTCGCTGGCCTATGGACGGCGTTAGCTGGTCAACTCCCGACGGTCAGGATCCGGGGCCGGCTGAATCAGCCGATGCCCGTTTAGAGTCTGACTTTGGTTATTTACCCGACAATGCCTTTCCTCCTGATCGTGGTTATTACCATTTTTCTCATTACCGTCATAAAAGGTACGACTATGCATTTACACAGGTTTGGTATGGAAGTGATGTAAAACCATCGCTGCTACCTTGGGAAAACGAAATGCTTAAAGCAGAAGCTTTGGTACGCACTGGAAATGTTCCAGGTGCAATTTCAATTTTAAATGCTCCTAATGGTGCCCGTAAAATGCGTGGACAATTACCTGATGTAGCTGAAGGAACCAGTGCCGCCGACGTATTGTGGACTATTTTCTATGAAAAAGATGTGGAACTTTTTAACAGCGGAATGGGAATAGCTTATTTCGATATGAGAAGAAGAGACATGCTGCAAAGAGGTTCTATTCTGCATTTCCCGGTTCCCGCAACCGAACTTGAAGCTGTTAATGTGCCGGTTTACACCATTGGCGGAGATCCGGATGGTGAAAATGTATCGAACGGCAGTTGGACTGGTCGGGACGGATTAACATCACCAGTTAATTAAAAACTTAAAACAGAAGGAAAATGAAAAAAATATTATTTTTCGCAATCATAGTAACGGCAATGGTTCAGGTGTTTAATTCTTGCACCACACCACCCATTGAAGCTGCCCAGGAAGCTTACGATTATAATGCTATACAACCTAAAGTTCTGAATGGAATTGTAGGGGCAGATGTTGTTAATCAGACTTTTACACTCAACTATACAATTGGATATTATCGGGGAGGATCTACCTGGAACTGGAGTGTTGAAGGTGCTAGTATCGTTTCGGTTAGCGAAGATACAAGAACTGCTGCTGTTGAATTTCCGACTGAAGGGACTGCCAAAGTGATAGTAACCGAAACTACAATGGGTGGAGTCACTTCAGAGCCTGTTAGTAAAGAGGTTACTGTGCAAAGGTTTTGTCCTTATGATATGGCAGCATTGGCTGGAGATTACACAGGAACTGAACCTGATACACATGGTCCAACGGTTACAATGGAACAAACCACTACCTTAAATGAGCTTAGAGTTTATAATCTCGCGTGGTTTGTACCTAATGCCTGGGGTGAGAATTGGGTAACTGGTGATGGCTCATGTATAATGAAGTTTAGTTGTGGTGAAGAAATTGTGATTGAACCTCAATGGATTGGTGATTCAGACTATCCCGATGTATATGGTATAAAAGGTTCAGGAACTTTTGATCCAAATACCAAAACTATAATTTTAACCTACGATGTTGCTTATGGTTGGGATGGATCTGACGGCTCATGGAATGGTCCATGGACAACAACATTAACTTATAACAATTAAAATTGGTCATTAAAAATGCAGGAACGAACAAATTTTTTCTGTTCGTTTCTGCAATTCATTGAAATTAATTGGATGACTTCTTTTTGATAGAATGCAAGCGGGTTGTTGTTGCAATCTTGATTATTTACGAAATTATCTGATAAATTTTTACAATTTTATCTTTCAATAAAAAGCTAATTTTTGGATTTCTTTTGAAATGCAATGATAAAAAGGAAGTGTTGGAATTATAGAAGAAAATGGTTGTTAATTATTTATCCTGTTTAAAAATAGAATAACTGTTTTTTGTTTTATTGTAAAGTGGAGTTTTTTCTAATAGTTGAGTCCCAAAATTTTGTAAAATATTAGCCAGGAGGAACTCACTCTTCTTATTTTAATTACCCTTCGTAGATTAATTAATCCTCCTGGCTTTTTTTATGTCTCCCTTTTCTTTTTCTTCGCTGCCGGAAACAATACATTATTCAGAATTAAGCGATAGCCGGGAGAATTGGGGTACAGGTTTAAATCGGTAGGCGGGTCGCCAACCAGGTGGCGGTAATCTTCAGGATCGTGGCCGCCATAAAAGGTCCAGAACCCTTTTCCCTTTTCGCCATGAATATAGCGGGCTTCGCGGGCCGGTTTGTTTTCACCTAAAACTAAAACACTTGGTTTTATAAGTTCTTTACGAAATGCGGTGGTTTGTCCCATAAAACCTTTAATCATATTCCGGTGGTTTTGGCAAAGCATGGTTGGAATGGGGTCCCATTTGGCCGAAAACTCGAAAAGTGTAAAATAGTCTGTTTCCCTGGTTACTCTGCGGGTATTGGTAACATCAATATCAGAAAATTCATAAACATTGGGATCCATTTCAAGTTGAAAATTTTCGAATGCAAATGTTCTTGAAAAATCCAAATGATCGCAGGCATGCGGATCAGCCGGATCGCCGTCGAACATAGGGCCGGCAATATCCAAACCTGTTGCTGCCCGGGCAATATCGTAAGTATCAGTGGCAGCGCACATGGCAAAAAGGAAACCACCATTTATCACGTATTTATCCATTTCGCGGGTAACAAACGATTTCATTTCTGATACTTTTAAAAAACCCAGCTTTTCGGCTAGAGCCTTGTTTATGGATACTTCCTGCTGATACCAGGGCATGTGCTGATGGGTTCGCCAAAACTTTCCGAACTGCCCGGTAAAATCTTCGTGATGCAAGTGTAGCCAGTCGTATTCCGAAAGTTTTCCTTCCAGTATTTCTTCATCATAAATCTTGTCGTATTCAATCTCGGCATAGGCAAGTACTAGGGTTACTGCATCATCCCACGGGAGTTTGTTTGGCGGGGTATAAACGGCAATTTTGGGTGCTTTATTCATGCTTACGGCATCCTGATTTACTTCGGGGCGTGCAATTTCATTTAAAATGGCCGAAGCCTGGGCATCGGCAATTGTTTCGAATGTAACCCCTCGTACCACACATTCATTTTCAATTTCAGGATGATGTTGCATAAGAAAACTGCCGCCCCGGTAATTAAGGAGCCATTTTACCTCAACATCGCGCTGAAGTACCCAATATGCCATGCCATAAGATTTCAGATGGTTACGTTGGGTGTCGTCCATTGGAATGAGCAACTGGATAGCCTTTGCCTGGAAAAAAAATAGCCAAAAAACGACTGACAGTAAAACTATA
Organism: Mariniphaga sp.; assembly: GCA_036350775.1. Taxonomy (GTDB): domain Bacteria; phylum Bacteroidota; class Bacteroidia; order Bacteroidales; family Prolixibacteraceae; genus Mariniphaga. The sequence goes on along the minus strand of JAZBNQ010000057.1, from coordinate 8,749 downwards.
TTCTTCATTTCTGTTTTCCTTTATTGGATAATTACAAACAACAAAGGTAATAAGTTTAAGAAATTTTAGAATGGAGGATTATCTGATCCTCCGGCCCTGTCAAAATTATTGTTGTGTGAGATTCCGGCACCCACAGAATCTTCGTTGTCTTCGTTCATTTTTGAACTGAATGTTTTTGCACTTCCGAAAGAGCCAAAATTGGTTTCCATATCGCTGAACTTGGCCAGTTCTTTTTTGAATGCCAGGTGTACATCGCCGGTTGCCCCATTTCGGTGTTTTGCAATAATAATTTCGGCAACTCCAATCAGTGAGTTTCCCGAATCGTCTTCAGTAATTCCGTAATATTCCGGTCGGTGAATAAAAGTCACAATATCGGCATCCTGCTCAATTGCGCCTGATTCGCGCAGATCGGAAAGCTGCGGGCGTTTTCCCTCCCGCGATTCTACCGAGCGGTTCAACTGCGAGAGGGCAAGAATTGGAATGTTCAGCTCTTTGGCAATGGCTTTAAGCGAGCGCGAAATGGCACTTACTTCCTGTTCGCGGCTTCCACGGTTATCAGAGCCGGCTGTCATTAGCTGAAGGTAATCTACAATAACCACCTGGATGTCGTGCTGCATTTTCAGGCGGCGGCATTTTGCCCTGAATTCGAAAATGGAAAGGGCAGGGGTATCGTCAATAAAAATGGGGGCTTTTTCGAGGCCTGAAATTTTCCGGTTCAGGTGTTCCCATTCGTAGTTCTCGAGCCTGCCGGTTTTTAGCTTGTCGTTACCCAATTCAGTTTCTGCAGCAATAAGTCGGTTTACCAATTGAATGGATGACATTTCGAGCGAAAAAATGGCAGTTGCCCGGTTGTGTTCCACTGCCATATTTCGGGCCATACTGAGTACAAAGGCTGTTTTTCCCATTGAAGGACGGGCAGCAACAATTATAAGGTCGGTTTTTTGCCAGCCGGATGTTATGCGGTCGAGTGCGGTAAAACCAGAAGGAACGCCGCTAAGGCCATCTTTTCGCTGCCGTGCTTTTTCAATTTGAAGGATTGCTTCATTCAGTACCGGTTTAATGGGAACGGTTTCCTTTTTTATGTTTCGCTCAGCTACCTGAAATAATGAGGATTCGGAAAAATCAATCAAATCGTCCACATCCATGGAATCGTCATACGATTTTGCCTGAATTTCGGAAGAAACGCGGATGAGTTCCCGCTGAATGTATTTCTGTGCAATAATTCGGGCATGAAATTCGAGATGGGCTGCCGAAGCCACCCGGCGCGTAAGTTGTGTAATGTAACCGGGACCACCTATTTCCTCCAACTGTTCGCGGTCTTTCAGTTCCTGTGTAACCATCAGCAGGTCAACCGGTTTTTCGTTGCCGGAAAGTTCTTTTATGGCTTCAAAAATTTTCTGGTGTTCTTCCTTGTAAAAGCTTGAGGTATCGAGAAGATCGGCTACTGTAACATACGCATCACGCTCGAGCATGAGTGCTCCCAAAACTGCTTCTTCCACTTCAATGGCCTGTGGGGGCAATTTCCCATATTGCGCATTTATTTCGTCAATGGTCATTCCGGTTTGCCGCCGGCCCTGGTTGTTTGTATTTCTCTTTTTTTCAGTAGCCATTTTTCCTTTCTTTTTTCCCTGTAATGAAAAATAAAATTGAGGCGACTAAATTACAAATAAAGGATGGGGCAAGTCAAGTTTTAGTTCGTTTAGTTGTTAACCAATTTTATCCACAAATGTTTATTGATGCGTATTCAGTTTATCATCAATTACTTTGCTAATGATTTCTTTTAGAGCGAGGCCCATGGCATTAATTTGCTGCGGGATAAAACTTGTGGCTGTCATACCTGGTGTGGTATTTACTTCCAGAAAATAAAACTCTTTATTTTTCAAAATGAAATCAATTCTTACAATACCGGAACATTGACACAAATCATAAATTTCTGAACTAATTTGCTGGCACCTTTCATATAAATCTTCAGGGAGGCGTGCCGGTGTAATTTCATCTGTTGCACCTGGAGTATATTTGGCTTCGAAGTCGAAAAATTCGTTTTTTGGAATCACTTCGGTTACCGGGAAAATAACTTTTTTGCCCCCTAACCTTACAAGCCCGCAGGTAAATTCAGTTCCACCAATATACTCTTCAATCAAAGCTTCTGAACTTTCTTTCCATGCACTTTCAATTGCTGGTAAAAGGTCGTTTTCGTTTTTAACTTTGGAAATGCCAAAACTCGAACCTCCGGCATTGGGTTTTACAAATAGAGGCAATCCAAGCTTTTTTATAATTTCGGTGCTGTTTATTTTTTTCCCTTTATCTATTTTAACCGAACGGGCCATTTTAATTCCAAAACTTTTGAGGTAGTTGTTGCAAAACCACTTGTTAAACGTGAGCGATGAAGAATGCACACTGCTGGTGGAATAAGGGATATTCAGCAAATCGAAATAACCTTGCAAAATTCCATCTTCGCCGGGGGTGCCGTGGATGGTGATGTAGGCAAAATCGAATTGTATTGTTTCATTTTTTAGGCTGAAACTGAAATCGGATTTGTTTACCGGGGCAATTTGCTTTTCGCCCTGCATAACAAACCACTCGGCGCCACGCATCTGAACCAGCCATGGTCTGAATTTTTGGGTGTCGATGGCAGCCAGCACATTGGCGCCGCTTTTTACTGAAACAACAAATTCCGATGAGTCACCACCGGCAATTACTGCAATATTTGGTTTTTTAATCATTTCTGTTCGCAATATAGTTTTCCCACTTTTTTACAACAACCGTCATGTCTTCGGGCAACTCCGATTCAAACATCATTTTTTCTCCGCTAACCGGATGTTTAAATCCAAGTGTTTTTGCATGAAGCGCCTGGCGGGGTAATAATTTAAAACAATTTTGCACAAACTGTTTGTACTTGGTGAACGTTGTTCCGCGCAAAATCTGGTCGCCACCGTAATTTGAATCGTTAAAAAGCGGGTGGTTAATGTACTTCATATGCACACGAATTTGGTGTGTTCTTCCGGTTTCCAGCCTGCATTCCACCAAACTAACATATCCAATTTCCTTAAGTACTTTGTAATGAGTAACGGCGTGTTTGCCATAGTCTTCATCGGGGAAAACCATAAATACCTGTCTGTTTTTCAGACTTCTTCCAATGTTTCCGGTAATGGTTCCTTCGTTTTCTTTTGGAATGCCCCAAACCAGCGCCTGGTAGCGTCGCTCGGTAGTTTTTTCAAAAAATTGCAGTGCCAGTTTATTCTTAGCCTGTTCAGTTTTGGCAACCACCATCAACCCCGAAGTATCTTTATCTATACGGTGAACAAGTCCGGGGCGCGGGTCTTCGCTGTTAAACAACGGAAGGTCTTTAAAATACCAGGCCAGTGCATTAACCAAAGTGCCCGAATAGTTGCCATGGCCTGGGTGAACTACCAGTCCGGGCGGTTTGTTGAGCACCATCAGATGGTCGTCTTCGTAAACAATATTCAATGGTATTTCTTCGGGAATAATCTTAAGCTCACGACGAGGGTAGTCCATCACAATCCGGATTTCGTCGTTGGGTTTTACTTTATAGTTGGCTTTTACCGGCGTTTCGTTTACAAGAATATTCCCTGCTTCGGCGGCTGCCTGAATGCGGCTCCTGGATGCGTTGTCGATGCGGTTGGTAAGGAACTTATCAATTCTGGTGGATGATTGCCCCGGATCAACAGTTAAACGGTAATGTTCATACAATACCTCTTCTTCCGGTTCCTCAATGTCAAGCAGATATTCTTTCATGTATTTTTATTTTGCAACCATTAAATAAGAAGAGAACAATTTTGCCTTTCAGAATTGAATTGCATCATCAATTTTCAACTGGTCAACTGTTACCCAAAGATCGACCGATGAGCCAAGTAAAATGTTTTGTGTTACCCTCGGATCGGGCCTTTGCCGCCAAACCCGGGCGCTGAGTGAATCTTCGGAAGAAATAACCGTTTCGTCGTAAATAACTACACCGGTGTTGAGCATGGCAGAAGTTAAAGTTGATTGTGCCTCGTCAACAGCCAGGCCAATTAACCCGGGCAGGGGTGTGGTTTTGTTTCCTTGTTGTCTTCCCACAATTAAATCGATTCGGGTTCCTTTTGCAAGCTGCTTGCCTGGTTCAATATCTGTTGAATCAATTTGTACACTTAAAACCAGGTTATCGTATTCAGAGGGCTGATACGAAATATTTCCTACCTGAAGCCCCGAATTTTCAATTAAAACCTGCGCCTGACGGAACGAGATATCGGTTAATTGCGGAAGTGTAACAATTTCGGGTTGGGTTGAATTTATGGTAAGAAATATGGTTCGGTTTTGTTTCACCCCGTGCCCGGGTCTGGGAATCTGGTCAACTATGGCACCGGGTGCTGCATCTTCCAAAAAAAGGGAATCAACAACCTCAACTTTAAGATTTTGTTGTTGAGCTATTTGCTGCGCTTCAGCCGGCAACATTCCTGTAAATTCGGGTACCGGATTCGACTGTCCGTGCCGGGTGTATTTTTTAAGCCCTTTCATAGTAATGAAAAGAATTACAGCAAGTATTGCTGCAGCTATTATTAAATTTACAAGAAATGTCCGGCTGGTGAGAAACCTGGTAAAACTCATATTTGTCTTTTTTCCTTACAAAAATTCCAAACAAAAATAACGGAAAAACAAGAAAGTTCGTGTTTGTATAAACACGAAAAGGTAAAGAATTGCTATTCTTTACCTTTTCGCTCTTTAGAATGTAAGGTATAAATTATTTTTTATGCCTTGGTTCGTCAGAAACTGTAAGTCTTTTCCGGCCTTTTGCACGGCGGGCTTTCAATACTTTTCTGCCGTTGGCGGTTGCCATTCTTTCTCTGAAACCGTGCTTGTTTCTTCTTTTCCTGTTCGATGGCTGAAATGTCCTTTTCATTCGATTATATTTTTCTTTTAATAAATGGTCATAATTTTTCGGACTGCAAAAATAGTTGTTTTTTTATTTCTTCCAAGCACAATGAAAGATTCTTTTGTACTGGTTAATAATTTTCTTCCTTTTTTACGGTAAATCTGAATCCGATTCCATGCAGGTTTACAATACTAATATTGGGGTCGGGTTTAAAAAATTTTCGCAGACGGGAAATAAAAACATCGAGGCTGCGGCCCAGAAAATAGTCGTTTGAACCCCAGACTTTTTCCAGTATTTCATTTCGGTTCAGCACTTTGTTGGTGTTTTCCGAAAAAAATTTGATGAGTTCCATTTCTTTAATGGTGAGTTTGCGCGCTTCGCCGTCGAGCGAAAGGGTCAGTTCTTCGGGCAGAAAAACAAACCTGCCTATTTTTTTAACTTTTGATGTTTCCGGTTTCCCACCGGCAATATTATTGCTTCGTTTCAGAAAAATTTTAATTTTCAGCAACAATTCTTCCATACTGAATGGCTTGGGAATGTAATCGTCGCCACCAATGGTAAGTCCGGTAATTTTATCTTCAGTCATCGAGCGCGCAGTCAGAAAAATAATGGGGATGTTTTCGTTGGTTTTCCGGATGTGCTCGGCCACTTTAAAACCATCAATTTTTGGCAGCATAACATCGAGAATGATGAGATGGTAATGTTTTTTTTCGAATAAATCAATTGCTTCCTGCCCGTCTTCAGCTACATCAACCTGGTAGGTGTTTTGTTCCAGGTTGTCTTTCACGATAAAACGCAGGGCATCGTCGTCTTCTACCAGTAAAAGTTTTATTGTTTCGTTCATTTTCTTTGTGGAATTAAGAGTGTAAATATACTTCCTCCCTCCGGATTTTCGTCCACTTTTATTTCCCATTTGTGGGCTTTTACAATTTTTCTTACATAATCGAGCCCTAATCCAAAGCCTTTTACGTTATGCACATTGCCTGTAGGGACTCTGTAAAACCGGTTAAATATTTTTTTTCGGTATTTTTTCGAAATTCCAATTCCGTTATCGGTAAACTGAATTTGCAATTGATTTTTTATTTTTCGAATGTCAATTCTAACCTTCGGTTCTTTATCGCAATATTTTACGCTGTTTTCGAGAATGTTAATTACAAGGTTGGAAAAATGAAACTTATCGGCAATTATATACGTCTGTTTTTTAGCGATATCGAGGGTTATCGTTGCTTTTTTTCCGGCATCGGAATGTTTAAAATTTTCGGTCACCTGTTTCAAAAATTCATTCAATTCAATCTTTTCCCGGTTCAAATGAAGTTTGTTTTTTTCAAGCGAAGCCAGATTAAGGACTTTCTCCACATTTTCCTTCATGCGATTGTTTTGGTTCTGTATTATTTGTGCATATTCAAAAAGCCGTTTGGGATTTTTCAGAATTTTTTCTTCGGAAATTACTTTGGCCGACAGTGCAATGGAAGAAATGGGCGTTTTTAGTTCGTGTGTTAAATTGTTGATAAAATCTTTTTGAATTTGAGAAAGTTGCCGCTGCCGGATAATGACAGAAAGTGTGTAGCCAAAAAACAGGATAACCACCACCAGCAGTCCGGTAAAAAGATACCAAACCGAAAGCCTGGCATGAAAATAAGGTGAGCGGTCGGGGAAATGTAATGCAAAATAATAAGTATCAGGATTTGTTCCTTCAGGAAATATATAGGACGAAGGTTGTTCTGTTCCACGCGCAGTTATCATGGTTTTTTGTTCCAACCGGCCTGATGCCGGATTGTTTATGGCGAATTCAAAATCGGTGTAAATCTGGTGTTTTTTCAGTTCTTCCTTCAAATGAAATTTAAGCAATTCAAAATCGATTAAAGCATCTACAGTTACAATATAATAACTGTTTGTAACCAACTCTACAGGTGCAATGCTGTCAAAATTGGCCATATTTCCATTGGCGGTTAAAAGTTGCCACGCTACTTCTTTTAAAGCCACCGTAGTGCTTTCCCTGAATTGTTTTTCTGAAGAATCGTAAGAATTACGCAGAAAAAAGAACTGAAGCGCCAAAACTCCTGCCACAGTGATTGTTGCCAGGAGAATGATATATTTTAAGGTTTTTCCTTTCATTGGCTTATTTATTTTTTTTCAGAACGCACCATAACTTAATTTTTTTGAAGCAATTAACACTTCATTAACAAAATATTAAGCCTGATTAACACCACATGGTGAATTGCATTCTTACTTTTGTTTCAGCAAAGTAAAGTATAAAATCCAGAAAATTAAAAATATAATTATGAAACAGATGGTACGCTTATTTTTTGCATTGGGTTTAGTTGGCATCACTTTGACCGCGATGGCACAAAAACCGCAAATTGTTTTTGAAAACCTCGAACACAATTTTGGAGGTTTTAAGGAATCTGACGGTGTTCAAACCACCGCTTTTAAATTTACCAATAAGGGCGATGTTCCGCTGGTGCTGAGCAATGTAAGAGCTTCTTGCGGTTGTACAACTCCCAAATGGACACGAGAACCGGTTGCACCAAATGGGACTGGTGAAATTCAGGTGAGTTACGATCCCCGTAACAGGCCCGGACCTTTCAATAAAACAGTTATGGTGAGTTCTAATGCCGAAAATGGAACAACTGTTTTGCGCATTACCGGAAGGGTTGAAGAACGGGAACGTACACTTGCAGAATTGTATCCACGACAGATTGGGAGTCTTAGGGTGAAAACCAACCATATTTCATTTGCCCGGATAACCGAAAATGAAGTAAAAACACAGGATCTGGAGTTGGTTAACGACACAGAAAAACCAATTAAAGTTGGATTTCGCACGGTTCCGGGTCATGTTACTGCCAAAGTGGAGCCGGAAACTATTCCTGCAAATGGAAAAGGAAAACTTGTTGTAACCTATAATGCAAAAGAAGCCAATACCTTTGGTTTTGCATCCCATCGCATTTACCTTTCGTTGGATGGCAGTAACGACTACCGTGCATCCATTGGCGTGAGTGCAACCATTGAAGAAGATTTTTCAAATCTTTCTGCCGAAGACCTGGCAAAAGCACCTGTGGCTAAATTTTCAGAAGCATCACACGATTTTGGCGAATTGAAACAAGGGGAGAAAAAAGATCATACTTTTTCATTAACCAATGATGGAAAATCTGAATTGATTATTCGTAACGTTCGTTCTTCCTGTGGCTGCACTGCTGTGGCTCCCAGTAAAAAAGTTATTGCTCCCGGCGAATCGGTTCCGATAAAAGTTACTTTTGATTCGCGTGGAAAACGTGGCCGCCAAAGTAAATCAATAACTGTTATTACCAACGATCCCAAAACACCAACAAGCATGTTGCGTGTTTCATGCAACATTACAACTTAACCGGAAAATTTATAAAATTTCAATAGAATGAAGTGTCGCAGGTTTAGGCTTGCGGCATTTTTTTTGCCCCAAAAAGAATAAATGTGGTACTTTTGCGGAAATTCGCTATTTAAAAAGGAAATGTCGGATCAGAATAAACATATTGAAAATAATCCGGAATTTAAAGGGTTAAAGGTGAATGAAGGAATAGATCATCCCGGGTCGTTTAGCGATCATTCTGTAAAACGGTTTTTGCAGAAAAGAAGAAATCTTTTACCTGTTGAAGAATATGTACATGGCATTTTATGCGGTAACATTACTTTATTGAGCAAAGCCGTTACTTTGGTTGAAAGTTCGAAACCCGAGCATCAGATAATTGCACAGCAAATTATTGCGAGATGCCTGCCACATGCAGGAAATTCTATTCGGGTTGGAATTACCGGAGTACCGGGTGTGGGGAAAAGTACGTTTATTGAAGCCCTTGGCACCTATATTACTGGAAGTGGAGGCAAACTGGCAGTTTTGGCCATTGACCC
>JAZBNQ010000056.1:0-25303 GCA_036350775.1 Mariniphaga sp. | reverse complement strand
TTAATCAAAGTTCAAGACAATTATGATACAACTAAAAAACATCGACAAGTATTACGACGCAAAATTTCAGCGGACGTTTATTTTAAAGGGAGTAAACCTTGAAGTAAAACAAGGTGAGTTTGTAACCATCATGGGGCCGAGCGGTGCCGGCAAATCTACAATTTTGAATATTATAGGTTTGCTGGATGAACCCAGTGCCGGGGAGTATTATTTTTTCGATGAACCGGCGCACAAAATCAAGGAGAAACAAAAGGTGCAATTTCATCGCACACACGTCGGCTTCATTTTCCAGGCGTTCCATCTCATCGACGAATTAAATGTGTACGAAAACATTGAAACGCCGCTGATTTACCGCGGGATAAAGGGAAAAGAACGTAAAGCGCTGGTGGCCGATTTGCTCGACCGTTTTAATATTGTTGCCAAAAAAGATTTGTTTCCGAGTCAGCTTTCCGGCGGGCAGCAGCAACTGGTGGCCATTGCACGAGCCATTGTCGGCAGTCCAAAACTTCTGCTGGCTGATGAACCTACGGGTAATTTACATTCGGAACAAGGCGAAATGATAATGAAACTGTTGAAAAAACTGAACGAAGAAGGAATGACCATCATCCAGGTAACGCACAATGAAAAATTTGCGCAATATGGCAATCGAATCATTTGGCTTGAGGATGGAATGGTTGGAAGTGATGCAATGAAAATGGTGATAAAAGCAACAGATTGAACAGTAAAAACAGGTTGTATAAATCTGGAATAATCACTTAATATTTTTTCCCCTGAGAGTTAATCATGGGAACAAACCGGACAGGTAATACACTTTCTTTGCGTAGTTTTCCTTTCCTTTTTTTCATCAGAACGAGTTCCTGCACCGGGTCATCTCCCACCGGAATTATCATTCGGCCGCCTTCGGCAAGCTGTTCTGTTAAAGGTTTAGGTACATCGGTGGGTGCACAGGTTACAATAATGGCATCAAAAGGAGCATGTTCGGGCCAGCCTTTATAACCGTCGCCGGTTTTGGTCCAAATGTTTTCATATCCCAAATCGTTAAAAACCTGTTGTGCCTTTTGGGCAAGTTTTTCAAAAATTTCAATGGTATATACTGAATCGCTTAGTTCTGCCAGAATAGCTGCCTGGTATCCTGAGCCGGTCCCGATTTCAAGCACTTTGTCGGTTCGATTCAGTTTCAGCGCATCAGTCATAAATGCCACAATGTAAGGTTGCGAAATGGTTTGGCCTTCGTCAATGGGTAGGGGGGAATCAGCATAGGCATGAGGAATGTATTGTGGCAGAACAAATTTATGGCGTTCAACATTCCGGAACGCATCCAACACTTTTTCATCCGTAACGCCACGGGCTTTTATTTGATTTTCTACCATTCGATTCCGCAAAGCAAAAAATGGGTCGTTGTTTTGACTGCAGGAAAATTGCGAAATCAACATAAAAACAAAACAAACCGAAAATATTCTGACTGGCATAACTATTCCTTTTGCGGAGTTATACGGGAAAAGCAGTGTTGTGTTTCTTACAGGAAATAATGGATTCAGACTGATCTGATTAATGAGCCATATTTTTGCCTGTTTCCTTTAAGGCCTTCAAATCGTTTACCTTAAAATTGCCATAAAATGAAACCACAATCCGGATTTGATCTTCCTTCTGGTTTTTGAGGAAAACATGACATTCCGAGAATTTCTTTTTACCCCCTGCCAGCCATATCTCAGCGTCTTCATCCTCTTCGCCTTCATATTTTTTATAAGCTGATTTTGGCAGGTAACCGATTGATTTTTTAGTGAATTCAGAACCGCTTAAACTTCCTTTTTTAGGATTGTACGACATAAATCTGATTTGATGTAAATCACCGGTAACGTTTTTTTCATCAGTATCGTCGCCCAAATCAATATCAATGGCATCGATCATGTTTTTAGAGAATGAAAAGTTTAATACCCCCTCTTCCTGCGAAAATGCATCATACATTTTATCCGATTTACTCTGTGCAAATCCGTTTAGAAACAATAAAAGAAGAATAGCAACTGAGAAGAATTTAATTGTTTTCATGAGTTTCATTATTATCGTATTTTTTCAAGACGGAAGTAAAATGATTTCATTACATTTTAGCTAACAATGCAAAAAGTACTAATTTCCATACAGCTTACCGCATGGAAATTAGCACTTCAATTCAGAATAATTATTCAGTCAGTTCTTTCATGGTCAGGCCATCGGGTTTCATTTCCCAGTACTTCCCAACCATATCCCCATCCCAGGTATTGGTAACGTTTTCAATATCGTAAATAATTTCAACCATTTCTTCATCCAGGAAAATGGTTCCGCCTTCGGGCACTTTTACGTTAATGTGAACCTCCTGATCGCGCCACTTGTCGCCTTCATTCAGGAAAAAATAGGGTTCAAAAAGCAACACCGAATCCTTTTGCTGAAAGCGGTAAATCAGGTCAGACGCATGGTCACGTGCTATTTCGCGGGTTCGTCCGCGTGAGGTTTTCTTCACGGTAACCACAAATGAATCTCCGCTGGCTTTTTCCACATCAAGCCTGGGATTTCCCAGAATCACGCGGTCGCCGTCAACCACCATCACTTTCAGTTTATTTAAATCCCATCCCTGGGCGGCATAACCTTTATATTTGTCTTCAGCCAGTTCTAAATAGAGTGTTTGACAGCTGTCGCAGTCAATTGTGATGCTTTCTACAACCGATGACTGGTTTTTAAAATTTCCCAGCTGGCTTGTGGAAATTACAAACAGCGTAATGAGTGCAATTAGCCAAACACCTACCATACTCAAACCAATGGCTGTATTGTTCGATTTGTACCTGAATACCAGTTTCGACCCAACATACAGCATGGCAAGCAACGGAATTCCGGCAAGAAAACCTACTGCAATAATTCCCAGTCTTACGGTGCCGGGTTCAACAAGGTAATTGAGGAACTCGGGGAAATTGATTTCGGGTCCCCAAACCAGCGGCCAGCCCTGAACAAATGAATGTCCTATTGCAAGTGACGAAATCAGTCCGAGTAATCCAAAAAATCCGGAAATGATAAGTATTACTCCAATAATTACTACAGCAACTTTAAGCAACAGTTTAAAAACATTGTAAGTTACTTCGCCTGCTCCCTCAACTTTTTTTTTGCCCTTTGAATAGGTGTCTGATTCTTTGAATTTTTTATAGCTCTCTTTTACCTCTTTTACTTCCTCGCGAATAGATTTTTCAATGTTTTTCACCGTAGCTTCCTGTCCACGCATTTCAAGACGTTGGGCAGTGGTAACTGCCTTGGGAACGGCAATCCAGAGCACCAGGTAAGCCAGTAATGCAGGAACAACTGATGTAACCAGGAGCAACACTATAAAAATGATTCGTAAAATTACCGGATCCATATTGAAATAGGCGCTCAAACCTCCACAAACTCCGCCAATTACGCGTCTCTCAGGGTCACGGTAAAGTCGTCTTTTACGCTTTGTGGCACTGGTAAATACTTCATCTTCCTCACCTTCCTCTTCCACAAAATCTTCCGGAGTTCCCATGGTTTCTATTACCAGTTCAACCCAGGCAAGAGTTATTACATCTTTTTCGCCTGATGATTTTTCGGTAAAAATTTCAGCAATCCGGGCTTCAATATCTGAAAGAATCTCTTTTCCCTCCTCTTCAATCCCGAAATGATTTTTCAGCTTCACCAGGTATTTTTGCAGTACTTCGTAGGCGTCTTCCTCTATGTGAAAAACGGTACCGCTGATATTAATTGTGAATGTCTTTTTCATGTTTTCAAAAATTCTTTGAGTTTTCTGTTCTGGTTTATTTTTTCAATTAAGCCCTGCTTTTTCTGATTTTCCCAACTGCATCAACCAATTCGGCCCAGGAGCCTTCAAGTTCGGATAAAAATTTCCGGCCTTTGTCGGTTAATTCATAGTACTTACGCGGCGGTCCCTGGGTAGATTCTTCCCAGCGGTATGCCAGCAAGCCGGCATTTTTCAGTCGTGTAAGTAACGGATAAAGAGTTCCTTCTACCACAATCATTTTGGCTTCTTTAAGTTCCTGAATGATGTTGCTTGCATAGAGGGGCTCGCCATCCAGTACCAAAAGGATGCAGTACTCCAGTACTCCTTTCCTCATCTGTGCTTTTGTATTTTCCAGTTTCATTTTGATTCTCTCCTTTTTTTTTAATATTGATCCACGGTTCTCTCTTCCCGTTTTTTTACATGGACCAAAAATCTGCAGAAGTCATCCAGCTTTCAAGTTCAAGCGGTGCTTCATGTATTTCGTGACTGTAAAAAACGTTTTCGTCCAGCATCCAGTTTTCCAGTACCAAAGGTTTTTCCATTTCATTCTCAATACTGAAGGTCGATGAAAAATAGCTCTCGCTGGTCATCCAGCCTTCCAGTTCAAGTGCCGGGTCGAAAGCTTTGTCGAAAGCATACCAAAATGCACTTTCTGAGTTTTCGTTCGCAGGTGATTTTTTTTCAGAGGTTTCAACCATAGCAATGGCAATTTCGTTAAAACTGCTGTTGATTAAAACCTTTTTCCAAAACTCCTGCGCACTAACGGTAATACTTACCAAAACAAAGCTAACGACTACGGCTACTGAACGCAATGCTGCTTTTCTGAAATTTGTTTTTGTTTTCATGGCTTTTTCTGTTTTTCTTGCTTCAATTGTTTTCATGGCTTCTGTTTTTACTGTTTTCTAATTTTCTGTTTTTATTATGACGAGCTGTTTTCTGAATCGTTACACTTCGTATAGAACTTTTTTTTAAAAACTACTTTTAATAACATTGTTATTGGCAATACAAATATATGTAAATATTTTAGTACTATGCAACACAAAGTACCATTTATTTTTAAAATATTTTATCTATTTATTATAAATTGCTTATTTTAAGTTGTTTAAAATCACAAAAAATTTTCTTTTTTATTTTTTTTAAATTCATTTTAAAAAAATTCATCGGGATAAAATGTTTTATGCAAAAAAAGAGGCTGGCTTCCGAAAGTACACACTTATGATTTTTTTTAGTGTTTTTACACTTTTTAGTATTGTTTTAATAACAAATCACCCGCTGTTGATTTCTATTTGATAAGTTGTTAAAAAATATGCAAAAACGTTTGATAACTATTAAATTTCATGTTTGGACGACAGAAAAAATAATGGGAACTTTCCGCCTTTTAAAAAAAACGTAGATAAATTATTAAACAATTAAGAATAAGCGCAAAACTTCGAACCAAATAAACGGCATGGCAATAGAAGATCAAAAACATCATTGAAAATTTACATCAGGTTAATATTAAAAGATTAGTTAAATGTATTTTTGCAAAAAAATTTTTATGTAATTCTATTTAAATAACTACTAAATTAAAGTTTACTATTTATGATTAAGAAAATTAGGTTTTTATTAGTAGCACTCATTGTATTTTCAGCTACTGTAATGCAAGCACAGGTAACCACATCCAGTATGAGTGGGCGTGTTACTGATGCTGAAGGAACTGTGATAGGTGCGACAGTGATTGCTACACACACCCCTTCAGGAACAACTTATGGTACTGTAACCAACATGGAAGGGCGATTCAACCTAAATGGTATGCGTGTAGGCGGACCTTACACTGTAAAAGTTACTTTCATTGGATATGGTGCTTACACACAAAACAACATTACGTTGAGTTTAGGTGAAAACTATGTAATGAATGTTGTACTCTCAGAAGAATCGTTATCAATAGATGAAGTTCTTGTTATGGCAACCCGCACAAAATTCTCTAATGAGAAAACCGGAGCAGTGACCAATATCACAAACAGCCAGATAGAAAATTTGCCTACAGTAAGCCGAAGCATTATGGACATTACCCGCCTTTCTCCTTATGGAGGTGATGGTATGAGCTTTGTCGGCACAGATGGTCGTACGGCCAATTTTACTGTTGATGGGGCTAATTTTAACAATAACTTTGGTTTGAGTGATGCTCTTCCTGGCGGAGGTAATCCAATCTCTATTGAAGCTATTGAAGAATTGCAGGTAGTAATTGCTCCATACGATGTGCGTCAAACGAACTTTATTGGTGGTGGTGTAAACGCTATTACAAAATCTGGCACAAATACCTTCAAAGCGAGTGCTTATACTTACCACAGAAATGAAAACATGCGCGGAGATGCTGTTAATGGTTTGCAAATACAAGGAGCACGTGAAAAAGACCGTAATACAACTTACGGTTTCACTTTAGGTGGTCCGATTATCGAAAACAAATTGTTCTTCTTCGTAAACGCAGAAATGGCTGAAACACCAACAATTGCCAATCGCTGGAGAGCTTCAACTGATGGTGTTGCTGATCCAGACAATTATATATCTCGCACAACAGAAAACGATCTTGAGACGGTTTCTGATTTTGTAAGAAATAAATATGGATACGAAACGGGATCTTACACCAATTTTCCTGCAGATGAAAGCAACAAAAAACTTCTTGCTCGTATAGATTGGAATATAACAGACAAACACCGTTTAGCATTACGTTATAACTACACTAAAAATTCTTCATGGAGATCTCCAAATGCATCTTCGATGGATGGAGGTACTCGTATGTCTGAGGCAAGAATGTCACAGGCTTCAATGTCATATGCCAACTCGATGTATTCGATGGACAACCTTGTTCATTCGTTCTCTTTTGACTTAAATAGTCGTTTGTCGGAAAACATCTCTAACCAATTCCTGGCAACATTCTCAAAACTTGACGATGTGCGCGGAACAAATTCTGCTGAATTTCCTTTTATAGATATTTTGAAAGACGACCAGGCATACCTCTCTTTGGGTTACGAGTTATTTACCTGGAACAATGGTGTTCACAATAATGTATGGAACATTAAAGATGAATTAACTTTTTACTTGGGTAATCATAAAATTGTTGGTGGTATTGCTTACGAGTATAAGATGGCTGATAACTCTTATATGCGTAACGGTACTGGTTACTATCGCTATAGAAGTATTGATGACTTCTTAAACGAAGAAACTCCTGAAATTGTAAACTTAACTTATGGCTACGATGGGGAAACTAATCCTGCAGCACGTGTAAGAACTAATAAAATTGGAGTTTATGCTCAGGATGATTGGAGTGTTAACGAAAGATTCAAACTTTCTTACGGCCTTCGTATCGATGGACTTTTCTTTAACAATAATGATTTGATTACGAATCAAGCTATCAAGGAACTTGATTATTCTGGTCGTAGTATTGATACAGGCGAATGGCCTTCTGCCAATATCATATTCTCTCCTCGTGTAGGTTTTGTATGGGATGCTTCTGGTGACAAGAGCTTGAAAGTTCGTGGTGGTACTGGTCTTTTCTCGGGTAACTTGCCACTTGTATTCTTCACGAACATGCCAACCAATGGTGGGATGGTTCAATACCAGGCACAAATAAATGAAAGAAATGCTGCGAATAATGGTTTCACAATGGATGAATTTGCCGGGGGTCTTGTAACTGACGCTGACGGCAATGCTACAATAGCAGCACTGCTTGATAAATTGACAGGTTTAGGTTATCCTACAACTATTTCACCTGAAGATGGAACAGTTCCTTCTGCAATTGCTGGTATATCTTCAGATTTCAAGATGCCACAAGTATGGAAAACGTCACTTGCAGTTGACTATGCATTCCCAACATCTTTTCCATTCTCTGCAACAGTAGAAGGAATTTACAACAAAACAATTAACGGTGTTTCTATTTCCGATTGGAGTATCCCATCTGTAGGTGGTTTTGCTCGTTTTAACGGGGTTGACAATCGACCAATTTATCCCGATGCTTATCGTACCGGAACGAAGGCTTTTGTGCTGGAAAATACAAGCCGTGGTTACGGTTGGTCAGGCAACATCACTTTGAATGCTACACCAGCAGAATGGCTTAGTTTGATGGCAGCTTATACACACACCGTTGCAAAAGATGTAACCGGCATGCCAGGATCTAATCCGGAATCTGCATTTACATACGTTCCTACAGTAGAAGGCCCTAACCACATAAAATTGCACAATTCTCAGTACACCACCCCCGATCGTCTAGTGGCATCGCTTACTGCCCACGACAAGAGCGGTAACCACTACAGCATTATCTATGAAGGATGGCGCGGTGGAGCTAACGAATCATTTATGACGGTAAACGATATCAATGGTGACGGTTACAACTACGATGTAATTTATGTTCCAACTGACGAGGAAGTGGCAAACAATCAGTTCCGCTTTGTTTCAGCAGACGATCAAACTCGTTTTATGGACTATGTGCATGCCAATGATTATTTAAAAGATCAACAAGGCGAATATGCTGAAGCCTATAGCGTTTACTCTCCCTGGGTACATCGTGTCGATTTCGGCTACAAACATGATTTTGCCCTTAATACAGGTAATAACGAGCACAAACTGCAACTTAGCTTTGATATCAAAAACGTGATGAACCTGTTCAACTCCAGTTGGGGTGTAGGCAAATATTTGAACCCGGAAATTGGTTCGGAAGCGCGTATCCTCAAATATGAAGGTGTTGATGCTGATGGTGTGGCTACATTCTCTACACCTTCTTCAATCCATGGAAATACTAAAACATTCACTCCAAGCTACTCATTGGGTCAAACCTGGTATGCTTCTATTGGTATCAAATATATTTTTAACTAATTTAAAAGTACAGATAATATGAAATTAAAATATTTATTTCCAATATTCATCGCAATACTTGCCCTGATAACAAGTTGTGCCGATGAGGAAACTATGACATTACTGGATGAAGTGCAAGTGTCGTCATCATACGTCACGCTTCCTATAGATGGAGGTTCTACATCTATTACTGTTACGGCTAAAGATAGCTGGACAATAGAGAAAGTAACTACTGATAAAGATGATGTTGAGTGGTTGACAATCTCTTCAACTTCTGGCGGTGCTGGTGAAACAGATCTTACATTTTCTGCTCCAACTGCTTTAGATGGTCGTTCTGCAGAAGCTTTAATTCATTGTGGAGGTAAAACTCAGAGAATTAACATTATGCAAGGTATAGCACAGATATCAGAAGCTTCTGTATCTGAAGTACTTACAGCTCCAGACGGAAAAACTTTTCGTGTATCGGGTGTTTGCACCAACATTACGAATACACTATATGGCAACTGGTATTTGACTGATGAAACAGGTACGTTGTATATATACGGTACGCTTGACGCAAAGGGTGGAGAAAGGAATTTTGAAAGCCTTGGACTTGAAGTTGGAGATGAAGTAACGATTGAAGGCCCAAAAGGTTCTTACAGAGGAGATCCTCAAATGGTGAATGTAATGGTTGTCGAAATCAGAAAATCACTTGTGAAAGTTGATTCCGTTGAAAACGCAGTGCTTCCTGTAGAAGGGGGTGAATTCATAGCACACCTTTCTGTTAAAGGCCAAGGCATATCAGTGGAAATTCCTGAAGATGCCAAGTCCTGGTTGTCAATTTCTTCTATCCAATCGTCAGGCATGAATGCAGTTGTAAAGTTCAAAGCCGAAGCAAATAGCGGGGGAGATCGTGGAACTACGCTCACCTTCCGCACTTCTGATGGAGCTAAAAACTATTCAACACAAACAACGCTTAGCCAACAAGGCGCAATTTTAGATGCAACTATTGAAGAATTTCTTGCAGCTGAAGTTGGCAATACACAATATCGCTTGTCAGGAGTTATTACCAATATCTCCAATACTACATATGGCAATTTATACCTGCAGGATTTCTCCGGCGAAACCTATGTATATGGTATTGAGGATTTCCAGGAAAAAGGATTGAAAGAGGGTGACATCATTACAATTGTTGGAAAACGTGCCGCATATAACGGAAATCCACAAGTAGGCTCTGCTGTATTGGAAAGCGTGATTCCTGTAACAGCTGCTACCATTGAAGAGGTGCTGACTAAACCTGACGACGCAAGTACATATTTTATGGTAACGGGTCAAATTACATCGATTACTAGTGAAACATACGGTAATCTTTATCTGAAAGATGGCGACAGTGAGATTTACCTGTATGGCTGTTATCCGGGTTATGGTGCAACTGGAGATGATAGAAAATTCCTTTTGGAAACCAAAGGCATTAAAGTTGGAGACAAACTGACAGTTATTGCAGCGAAGGGATCATATAATGGAGTACCTCAACTTGCACATGGTATTTATTTTAGCCACGAAAGTGCAGAATAAGTAATAAGAAAAAATTTGCTTAAGGCAATACAAGATCCTTCCATTATTAAATTAATGGAGTAATTGAAAAAAAGCATGACAATTAATTTTGTCATGCTTTTTTAACTCACAAGATGAATTTGCGTTATTACAAATAAAACAAATCACTAACAGTATAAAAATGAATACAATAAAAACATGGCTGTCTGTTGCGCTCTTTTTCCTGTGGCAGAGTTTACTCTCACAACCAATTGGCTACTATAACGGAACGGAAAATTTAACTGGTTTGCAACTTAAAAATGCGTTACACGAAATTATTAAAGATCATGTCGATTTTTCCTATTATCGTACCGGTCAAATTTTAAATTATTCCGATTCTGATCCAGTCAACCCGGATAATGTCATCCTGTTTTACCTTCAGGAATCAAGAAATGCAAGTATGTATGGCATGGGAGGCGATTACATTAACAGGGAACATGTTTGGGCCAAATCGCATGGATATTTTTCAGGAATTCGTCCAATGGACAGCGATGTTCATAATCTCCGCCCTTCTGATGCATCGGTCAATGAGGACCGTGGAAATAAAGATTTTGATAATGTAAGGCCAAACGGAACACAACACCACGAAGCTACTGAATGCTGGTACACTGAATCGGCATGGGAACCCGGAGCAGCCACAAAAGGGCAGGTAGCCCGAATCTTATTTTATATGGCTACCCGTTACGAAGATGCAGACCTTGAAATTGATCTCGAACTGGTAGATAAAATCAACACTTTTCCACTCCCGGAACATGGTAAACTTTCAACTTTAATTGAGTGGAACAATCAATACCCACCTTCCGATTTTGAACGACGGCGGAATGAACGAATTTATCAGGTTCAGCAAAACAGAAATCCATTTATTGATAATCCCGATTTTGCAAATTTAATCTGGAATGAAAAAAGTCCGGAGGTAATTCAGTTTTCTGATTTGAAAATGGTGCCGAAAAACCCCGCTATTGGTGAGCCTGCAAATATCTCACTGGGAGTAGTATCAGAAACAGAACCCGACAGTGTTATTTTATATTGGGGAAATTTATTCGATTCGGAACAAAACCAAATTAAATTGATTCCAGATTCAGAAAAATATTCCAACACCATTTCTTTTGATAATATGGAAGCCGGCGAAATCATTTATATCCTTGTCAAAGCTTTCGTAGCAAACGATACATCTGTTTTTAGAGGAAGTTATATCGTTCCTGAAAAAATAAATGCAGAACAAATTACACCTATTCAGGAAGTTCAGGGACCAGGTACAGAAAGTCCTGTAATTGGTAAACAAGTAACTATTACAGGTAGGATTACTGCTAATTTTGACAATACTTTTTACATACAGGATGCATCTTCAGAAAGAAGCGGAATTTGTGTTTATAACTCGCTGAAAACAGGGCATGTTGGCGATAGTATTGTTGTGCGTGGAAAAGTTACTGAATATTCAACTTTAACTGAATTAACGGATATTGAATACTTTTATAATTTTGGAAATAATAAAACTGTTGAAGCCGTTACAATCAATACAACCCAACTACACGAAGATTATGAAGGGATGCTGGTAAAACTTGAAAATGTAACATTTGCTGATGGCGGTTCAACGATACAAAGTACTAATTCCGTTTATTCATTTTTTGACGAAGCGGGTCAAAGTGTCTTGTATTCTGACAGAAATGGGAGGCTCCCGGGGGAAAAGCTTCCGGCAGGCCGAACTACTATTACAGGAATTGTCTCACAGTACCAGGGAGGTTATCAATTACTGCCACGCGAAATTGCAGACCTTACACTGGGAACATACGCAATCAGCCACAACGAATTAAAGCAAGATGTTACCATTTACCCAAATCCCACCAGCAGCCGGCTTTTATTGAACACGAATTTAGCTATCGAATCAGTCGCTGTTTATTCAATAAGTGGAACATTAATACTTTTTAAATCCGGAAATGTAAAAAATATCGATGTTTCGGGATTACAAAACGGAATGTACTTTTTAAGAATTCAAACTGATTTGGATGAATTTATTCAAAAAAAATTCCTGGTTCAGTAAAAAAGTACGATTAATTGATGAATAAAAATTATTATTGATTTAAATCCATCTTTTTCATGGGTTTTATCACCACCTCTTCGCCGCATGAAGGGCAGAGGTACATTTCGCAACCGGTGCAGGCAAAACAATTGCTGCAAAACCGGTCAACATCGAGGTTCGAAAAAGTAAAACCACAATTTTTGCAGGTGTAAATTTTTTCTTTTTTACCGCCTCCAATCATTTTAAAAGAAATGTTTGTATAACCGCGTTATTCCAAAAATAACAACAAGTGTGAAAATGATGGTAGCTCCCGATGGAATATCCATAAAATAGGAAATAAACAAGCCTGCCATAGTACCAAAAAAAGCAATGACAGAGGAAAGAATAAGCAGATTTTTGAAATTATTGGTGAACAGGTTTGCCGTGGCCTGTGGAATGGTTAAAAGCGAAAGAATCAGAATTATCCCAACTACTCTGATATTTAACACAACGGTTAAAGCAATCAGTGTAATAGTAATGTAATTGAACAGTGCAACCGGCAACCCAGAGGCACGTGCAAATTCTTCATCGAACGCGATGTAAAGAATCTTCCTGAAAAAAACGGAAAAGAAAAAGATAATCACCACATTGAGAATAAACATCCAAACAAGTTCAGAAATGGTAACCGTGAGGATGTTTCCGAAAAGATAACTCATAAGATTTGGTGTGTAACCCGGGGTCATAAAAACGAAAATAATACCGAGGGCCATACCAAACGACCAAAAGATGGCAATGGAAGAATCTTCGCGCACTTTGGCCACTTTCGTAAAAAACTGAATGCCAAGGGCAGCTCCAACTGCAAAAACTACTGCACCTGCCAAAGGGTTAAATCCCAGCAAAAATGCCAGTCCGATTCCGCCAAACGAGGCATGGGTGATTCCTCCGCTGATAAAAACAATTCGCCTCGAAACAATGTAACTTCCCACAATACCACACGAAATGCTGGCAAAAATGGCGGCAAGAAATGCCTTTTGGAAAAATTCGTAAGCGAAAAGTTCAATGAAGTTGCTCATATTAATGATGATGTTTTAAAACCGTATGCGGAATTTCGCCGTGAGTAATCAGTTTAATCGGGCAGTTGTAACTGTTCAATTGTTCCTGTGTAATAATATTGTCGGGGTGATAATGTAGCTCTCCGTTAACACAGGCAATGGTTTTTACGTAGCTCGAAATGGTGCCCACATCATGCGAAACCAGTACAATGGCCATGTGGTTGTTTAAAAGCCTCAGTTTTTCATACAATTCCCCTTCAAACCGGTTATCTACAAAAGTGTCTGGTTCATCAAGGATGAGGATTTTGGGGTCGCTTAACAAAGCCCGGCATAAAAATACACGTTGCATTTGTCCGCCTGAAAGGTCGCCAATGGCTTTGTTTCTGATGTTTAAAATGCCCATTTCAACAAGCAGTTCTTCTGTTTTTTTTCTGATATCGGCTTCGGTAACCGTTTTTGTATTTTTCATGAGCGAACCCGAACGAACCACGTCAAAAACCGTGATGGGAAAATTACGGTCCATATGTTTTACCTGGGGCAAATAGCCAATTGGTTTTTTCTGCCGGTTGATGTCTTTTCTAAATAAAATTTTTCCAGACATCGGTTTAAGTAATCCCAATATGGCTTTTAGCAATGTTGTTTTTCCCCCGCCATTGGGGCCGATTACCCCCATAAAATCATTTTCATAAATTTCAAGGTTTACGTTTTGCAAAACGGGTACTTTATCGTAACCAAGAGTAAGGTTTTGTATTTTTATTAAGGGTTCCATTAAAAATTGTCTAAAAAAATGTTGGTCATTTCCCGCAGGTTTTCTTCCCATTCTGGGTTTAGCGGCCTAACTTCTATTACTTTTCCATTTATTTCTTCAGCAAAAACACGGGCATGGTCGCGGTCAAATTCACTTTGAATATAAATAACTCCAATGTTTTCTTTTCGTGCAAGTTCAACAACCCGGGCCATGTGCTGAGGAGTGGGTTCTTTACCTCCCGATTCCAGCGCATGTTGCTGCAGACCGTAATCACGGGCAAAATACGACAGGCTGGGGTGAAAGGTAATAAACGAGCTTCCTTTATAATTTTTTAATGCATTTCGTAAATCCACATCCAACTGGTCAATCTCTTTAACAAACTGCATGTAATTTCCTTTGTATTCTGAGGCTTTTTCAGGATTGATTCCGCTCAGAACTTCTGTAATTTCTCCCGACATTTGTTTCACCAGTTTGGGCGACATCCAGATGTGCGGGTCAATTCCACCCACGTGCACATGGTCGCCATGTTGAAATTCTTCTTCACGGATCAGGTCCAGTCCTTCCGACAGATCAACAACCTGCATGTTACTGTTTAGTTCTTTAACTTTATCCTGCCACGACAGTTCAAACCCAATGTATCCGATACGAAACCAGACATTGGCACGCGATATGTCTTTTAATTGGGAAGGCAAAAGTGAGTAAGATTCCGGGCTTGCACCGTGGGGAACGAGAACCTGCACATCAAAATCGTCTCCGGCAATTTTTTCTACAAATGTTTTTTGCGGAAGTATGCTCACAATAACCACCGGCTTTTCCTGGTTGTTTTTATTTTTGTTTGAACTGCATGAAAATAAAAGTGCAGTAATCGATATAAGTACAAAAATTTGTTTCATTATTGTTCTTTTTCTGAATTTGACCTGTAAAACAAACCGGTGCAAAATTAGTTTTATACTTTCATTTTTTTCACTTTGATTTGATTTTTTGGTGGAACGGGATCGTAACCTTCTGTTCCCCAGGGATTACATTTGGCAATTCTGCGAGTTGCCAGCCAGAAACCTTTAAACGGCCCGTGAATTTTTATGGCCTGTACTGCATATTCTGAACAGGAGGGAACATGCCGGCAACTAGCCGGAGTAAGCGGAGAAATGGCATATTTGTAAAAATATACCGGAACAAGCATAATCCACCCGATGCCTTTAAATACTATTTTTTTCAGTTTTTGCATTAACTAAACTCTAAAACCGCAACAATTTTCAAAAATACAGATTATATATGTTTCTTGTTTGAAATCAGAATAAATTGACTCCGAAAACGAAGGTTTTCAACAAACAATTCCATAATATTTTTAAATTTGCCTTTCCTGAATGATAATTTTTTCAAAACCGAATTTAAACAAAAACAAAAAATATGATGAAGAAAGTTGCAATTGGAGTGGATATTGGCGGTACCAATACTGCTATTGGGGTGGTTGATCCTGAAGGAAATGTGATGGTAAAAGACAATATTCCTACCCCCTCGCATGGCGATATTGAACGCTATATTTCTGATCTGGCTGAAGCAATCAATGAGTTGATGAAGTCAGTTAAACTTTTGAACAAGGATTTGGAATTCCTCGGTATTGGAATTGGTGCTCCAAACGGGAATTATTACAGCGGAACGATTGAATATGCTCCAAATCTATCATTCAGGGGAGTAGTTCACCTTGTAGAATTGCTTCGAAACCATTTTCCTAAAATGGAAGCACTTGCGTTAACTAACGATGCCAATGCTGCTGCAATTGGCGAAATGATTTATGGTGGTGCCAAAGACATGAAAAATTTCGTGATGTTTACTTTGGGAACCGGTGTTGGAAGCGGGCTGATTGTGAACGGCGATTTGGTTTACGGGCATGATGGTTTTGCGGGCGAATGCGGCCACACAACGCTTGTTCCGGGAGGCCGCAGATGCGGTTGCGGATCATTGGGTCATCTTGAAGCTTATTGTTCAGCATCGGGTATGAAACGCACAGCATTTGAACTACTCGTTCAGTATAACACCACCGACAGTTTGCTCGCAGATAAATCTTACAATGAGCTGGATTCCAAAATGATTTATGAAGCAGCCGTAAAAGGTGATAAAATTGCTTTGGAAGTGTTTGAAAAAACCGGTGCATGGTTAGGACTAGGTCTTTCCGACACTGTGCATCACCTGAGCCCGGAAGCTGTTTTCCTTTTTGGTGGGCCTACCGCTGCCGGCGATTTTATTTTCAAGCCAACCAAAGAACACATGGAAAAACACCTCCTTCCTATTTTTAAAGATAAAATCAAAATTCTTCCGTCGAAACTGAAACCCGGCGATGCAGCTATTGTTGGTGCCAGCGCATTGGTTTGGAAGGAACTTGAAAAATAAAATATTCAGAACTAAATACAATGAAGCGGATTTCGAAAGCGATCCGCTTTTTTTGTTTTTAACACTGTTGAACCGCCTTTTCAAAAAACGTATCTTTAAGAAATGATTCGTGTTTGTTTAATATGGTTTTACTTTTTTGTTTTCCTTGCTGAATTGGCTGCACAGGAACCCGATCCTTTTTTTTCGGATAAAAAAGCAATGACTGATGCGCAGCAGTATTTGAAAAAAGCAGGTTTTACCGAGCCGGCAAATTATGCATCGTATGATTTAATTTATCAGCGCATGGAGTGGGAGGTGGATCCGGCTATTTATTACATCAGTGGAAAAATAACCTTTCATTTTGTAAGTAAACAGGCCGGTCTTTCTGAGATTCAAATCGACTTGCATGATGAAATGATTGTAGATTCAATTATCCAAAAGGGAAATCCGGTTAACTTTTCAAGAAATGGAAACCAAATAAGTATTCACTTTTTTGAAGTTTTAAAAGCGGGACAAACAGACTCGCTAATTGTTTATTATCAGGGCGAACCACCCTCCACTGGTTTTGGTTCGTTTACCACCGGCACCCACAATCAAACACCGTTACTCTGGACGCTTTCCGAACCTTACGGCGCTATGGAATGGTGGCCTTGCAAACAGTCGCTTTCAGACAAAATTGATTCCATCGATATTATTGTAGCTACTCCCGAATTTTACCGAACAGCAAGTAATGGCGTTTTGATTTCTGAAAAGGTTACGGAAGGAAAACGCACTATGCATTGGAAACACCGCCATCCCATTACTACTTACCTTGTGGCCATTGCCGTTACCAATTATGCAGAATATTCCGATTTTTTGGAACTGGATGACGGAAGACAAATTGAAATTCAAAACTTTGTGTACCCTGAAAATCTGGATTCGGCCAGAGTAAGAACTCCGGTAACCGCTGAAGTGATGGAACTTTTCAACCGGCTTATTGGCGAATACCCGTTTGCAAATGAAAAATACGGTCATGCACAATTTGGCTGGGGTGGAGGCATGGAACATCAAACCATGAGTTTTATGTATAATTTTGGGTTTGAATTGATTGCCCACGAACTGGCCCACCAGTGGTTTGGGAATTACATAACTTTGGCGAGCTGGCAGCACATTTGGCTGAATGAGGGGTTTGCAACCTATCTCACAGGGCTTGCCTACGAAAATTTACTCGATGGCGTTTGGTGGCCGGTTTGGAAACGTTCAAATGCCGAAAGAATTAAAAGCAATCCGGCAGGATCGGTTTTTGTTCCGGACACAACCAATGTTTCGCGTATTTTTAATGGCAGGCTATCTTATTCAAAAGGCGCATACATTTTGCACATGTTGCGCTGGATGGTGGGCGATGAAACTTTTTTTAAAGCGTTGCAGAATTACTTTAACGATCCACTGGTTGCCAACGGATTTGCACGACACGAGCAGTTGGTAGCCCATTTTGAAGTTGCGGCGGATACAACTTTAACCGAATTTTTCAACGATTGGTATTACGGAGAAGGCTTCCCGCGTTATTCTTTGGAATATTCCCAAACAACAAATCAGGAACTCAAAATAACCATTTCGCAAACTACTTCCCATGCGTCGGTAGATTTTTTTGAAATGCCCGTTCCGGTTAGGGTTTACAGCGAAAACAAAACCGACTCGGCTGATTTCCGGTTAGTGCATACCCAAAACAACCAGGAATTTTGGATTGACCCTGGGTTCAGCGTTTCAGAAATAAAAATCGACCCGGATTACTGGCTGATTTCTGAAACCGCTCAGATTCTGGAATCGCCGAAAATTGAAAACGGTAATGAAATTATTGTATTTCCCAACCCTTTTTCAGATCAAATTTCAATTAGTGTTCACGGAAATGAAGGAATTCAAAAAATGCGTCTGTTTTCCATAAGCGGAAAACTGATTCAGGAAAACAGCGGGCAAATTCGTGATTATTCATTTTCGTATTTACCCGATGGGATTTACCTGGTTGAAATAACTACTTCAAAAAGAATTTTTCTTCAAAAAATCGTAAAATCGAATCGTTAATTTTCGATACTTTTTTATCTTCGTGTCACGAATTTTTAAAATTGTAACACCATGTCGGTTTCACGTTTTGGCGTTTCGTTAGATGAGGACTTATTAAAAGCGCTCGATGGTTATGTTGTTGAAAACGGTTTTTCCAACCGTTCGCAGGCAATCCGACACCTCATTGAAAAGAATATGGTAGAAGAAAAATGGAAATGCGACAACATTGTTGCTGGAGCCGTTGTATTGGTTTTCAACCACGAAAAGGCCGACATCCTGAAAAAATCTTCTGAAATTCAATTTGAATACCGCGATGTGGTTCTTTCATCCCAGGGATTTTATTTGAACGAACAAAATTACCTTGAAATTATTGCAGTTAAAGGTCCATCAAAACGGTTAACCGAAATTTCAGATAAACTTATCAGCATTAAAGGAATTCAGCACGGAAAGCTGGTAATGAGTAAAGCAGAGTAAATTTTTTTTGACTTAACGGTAGCACAAATATTGAAATAGGTAACACTAATTATTTTTAAAATGAAAAGATTCGGAATTTTTACTAGTGTAATTTGCTTTTTGGTTTTATTTCCAACTGCCGGAAACGCTCAGGCAAGCTTCAACTTAATTGATACGGTAAAAATTGAAGAGGTGATAGTTACAGGTACACGTGTTGAAGTTTCAAGGAAAAACGTACCGTTGACTGTTTCTTTAATTACACAGGAAAAAATAGAACTCAGCAACGAATCGGCCGTTTTGCCGGTGTTGAGTCAGCGAATTCCTGGTATGTTTGTAACCGAAAGGGGAGTAACCGGGTTTGGAGTTGCATCAGGTTCGGCTGGGCAAATCAGCATGCGTGGGGTTGGCGGTACTGCTCCCAATACACAGGTTTTGGTGCTTATCGACGGGCATCCGCAGTTCCAGGGACTTTTTTCTCATCCGCTCCCAGATGCCTATGTTTCATCGGATGTAGCCCGTGTTGAGGTTATCAGGGGTCCTGCCTCCATTTTGTATGGTTCTAATGCCATGGGCGGCGCCATAAATATTATCACTAAAAAACAAACCACCGAGGGTTTTTCAGGCAACGCCCGTTTATCTTATGGTTCGTACAATACACAGAAATACATGGCAAGCGGGGGATTCAAAGAAGGCAGGTTCAGTGTTTTTGCTTCTATAAATCATGACCGCACCAACGGGCATCGCGATACCTCAGAATTTAAAATTGTGAACGGTTTTGTAAAAGCCGGATTTGAACTGAGTAAAAACTTTAGTCTTACTGCTGATGTGAGTATTGCTGATTTCAACTCGCAGGATCCAGGATCGATTTTCAACCCTGCTTTTTTCGGTATTGATATTTTAAGAGGTAAAACATCTTTTGCTGTAAAAAACCGTTTTAAAAAGGCAGAGGGAGGGTTGATTGCTTTTTATAATTTTGGAAACCATGAATTTACAGATGGATGGAATTCGAAAGATTACCATACCGGAGTTAGTTTGTATCAGGGATTTCAGCTTTTTCAGGGAAACCGGATTACGCTGGGGGCAGACTATAAAATGGTTTCAGGAATTGCGAACAGTGGGGCTCCCGGGGCAGCCGACAAATGGCACGAAGTTTCAGATGTGGCAGGATATACTTACATTCAGCAAACCTTTTTTGAAAAATTAATTCTTAGCGCCGGTTTACGACTGGAAAATAACTCCATGTATGGTCTTGAAACAGTTCCCCAGGCCGGGTTCTCGTTTCTGGCTACTGAAAATACAACGGTAAAAGGTTCCTTATCAAAAGGATTCAGAAATCCGTCCTTGATGGAACTATACCTTTTTGCTCCCAATAGCGAACTTGAACCAGAGCGGTTGATGAATTATGAGTTGGGTGTAAGCCAGGAAAGTGCGGATAAACAGTTTAGAATTGAATTGACGGCTTTTGTGATTGACGGCGACAATGTGATTGAAGTCAGGCCAAATGATACTCCGCCACCACCGGTAAAACGGCAAAATGTGGGTTCATTTTCGAATAAAGGAATCGAAGCTGAAATCAATTGGGCAGCTTCAAAAAACTTCAGTTTTTCTTCCAATTACAGCTACATTAATCTCGACAAACCCAGACTGGCAGCTCCTGAGCACCAGTTTTTTATTGAAGGAACTTACACGAACAACAAATTCAGGGCAAACCTTTCGTTCCAGCAAATTTCAGGATTATACATTTTTGCCGGCGAACCGCAACCACTGCAGGAAAGCTATTCGCTGGCAAATTTGATGTTGTCGTATAAACTGAATAAAAATGTTGAACTGTTTGTTTCAGGTAAAAATTTGCTTGATCAGGAATACAGTATCAATTATGGTTATCCCATGCCCGGTGCAACGGTTTTTGCCGGATTTAATCTCAATTTTTAAATGAGCAAAATTTTTTTATTTGAGATTTTATTCCTTTTTGAATGATAAATTATTGAGTTTTTTCCCTTTCTTTTCCTAAATTGGTCAGCGTAAATAAAAAACGCTAAACCAATGGAAAGGAATACCCGTCGAGAGTTTATCACAAAAAGTACCGCAGCAGTTGCCGGTGTCTCAGTTGGACTGAATGCTTTCTCCTCAAAACAAACATCAAAAATTTTCGGTGCCAACAACAAAATCAGAGTTGGTTTTATTGGCGTTGGAAACCGCGGCTCGCAGTTGCTGGATCGGTTTATGGCAAACACTGATGTGGAAGTGGCCGCTTTGTGTGATGTGTATGAACCTTATGCTTTGCGCGACAAAAGTAAGGTTTCGAAAAAATTTATTGAATTACTGGAGGGAAGAATACCTAAATTAGGTGAAACTTTTCCGAAATCACCCAAAATCTACAAAGATTATCGTGATCTTTTGGCCAACAAGGACATTGATGCTGTCTGCATTGCCACTCCTGACCACTGGCATGCTTTGCAATGTATTGATGCATGCAGCGCCGGACTGGATGTTTATGTTGAAAAACCACTTACAATCACCATAAAAGAAGGCCGGGCCATGATTAATGCTCAAAAAAGTGCCGGAAATACGGTGCAGGTTGGTTTGCACAGGAGAGGATCAATAGTTTACCAAAAAATGGTAAAAGAAGGACTGGTTCAAAAAATAGGCAAAGTCCTTTCAGCAAGTGCTTTTCGAATCAGCAATATGTTTCCCGATGGCATTGGCAGTTTAAATCCTGAGACTCCACCCAATGATTTTGATTGGGACATGTGGCTTGGTCCGCGTGCGGCAAGGCCCTTTCAGTATAATATTGCGCCTTATTTTTTTCGCTGGTGGAGCGATTATTCCACGCAAATGGGAAACTGGGGAGTGCATTATATGGATGCCATTCGCTGGCTGGCAGGTGAAACAGCGCCTTCAGCTATTTCTGCCCATGGCGGAAAGTATGTTTTGACTGACGACCGCGATATTCCTGATACCATGGATGTTCTGTTTGAGTTTAAGTCGGGGATGAATATTAAGTTCAGTATTTACGAAGCATCTTCAGGCACTGGAATCAATGGAGGTGAAATTGAAATGAATGGAACCAAAGGGACTCTGGTTGCCAACGAAAGCGGTTATGAAATAAAGCCTTCGCGCCCCGGACAGTTTCAAAAATGGAAACAACAAATTGATTCTGAGAAATATGATATGCGAAGTGATAATGATTTTATTGCCACAGGAAATGAAACAGACAGCACGTCCCGGTTAATCCGTAATTTTCTCGATTGTATTAAAACTAAAGAAACACCATGGTGTACCCTCGAAGAAGGTCACCATTCCACATCTTTTGCACACCTGGCTAATATTGCGTTGAAAACCGGCAAACGGCTGGAGTGGAACGTAGAAAAGGAAATTTTCACAAATTGCGCAGAGGCCAATGAACTTTTACATTATGAATACAGAAAGCCTTGGAAACTAACGGGAATTTAAACGAAAAAAAATTGAAAGGGATGCAATCGAGACGAAGTTTTATTAAATGCAGTGCGGCAGGTGCTGCCGCTGTAGGAATAGCAGGACCGGTTTGGGCAGGTGAAATGTTGGCCACGGAAACCAAACGGCCAATTCATGTTTTTACCAAATGCCTGCAATTTTTGAGTTATGAAAAAATGGCCGAAGTGCTGGCTGAACATGGCTTTGCAGGTGCAGATTTGACCGTTCGGCCCGGGGGACAGGTTTTGCCCGAAAATGTGGGAACCGACCTTCCCAAGGCTTTAAAAGCGCTGCGGAATGCCGGAGTTGGTTCAAAAATGATAACAACTTCGATAAATAATCCGGATGATAAATTTACCCGGCCAATTCTGAAAACAATGGCTGACTTGGGAATCAGATATTACCGGAACGGCTATCTCGAATACGACCATTCCAAATCCATTCCCGAAAACCTGGAGGCTCACAAATTCACATTTGAGAAACTGGAAAAATTAAATCGTGAATTTGGGGTGACGGCCAATTATCAAAACCACTCCGGACGGCGTGTTGGCGGGCCGGTTTGGGATTTGTACGAGCTTCTTAAAGATTGTGATCCGGAATACATCGGAGTTCAGTACGATATTCGCCATGCCACCGTTGAGGGAGGCGTTTCCTGGCCATTGGGTTTGCGATTGCTGGCTCCCTGGATTCGAACTACGGACATTAAAGATTTTATTTGGGAGAAAAGCGAAAAAGGGGAGTGGAAAATTAAAAATGTTCCCCTTGGAGAAGGGATGGTCGATTTTAAATCCTATTTCGAATTGTATAAATCATTGGGAATCGAAGGGCCGGTTTCCATTCACTATGAATACGACTTGGGCGGAGCAGAACATGGAAGCCGGAATCCTGCTATGTCGTTAAATGAAATTTCAAAATGGTTAAAACAGGATTTAATTTTTCTGAAAAAACAATTTCAACAGTTCAATTTATAAAGAAAACGGGTTCAAAACTGAGGATTAAAAATTCAGCTTGAATTTTTAAAGCACTTAATTTAAATGGAATGGGAAACGAAAAGTCAATTAAAATTATTGGTACCAATTCAAATTTCGAACGCGAACCACTCATCCGTCCTTTTGGTTTTAAGGGAGGATATCTCACTGAAATATGGCAAACAGCTGCTCAGATAAAATCTTTTTCGGGACATGTTTCAACAGGACTATGTTCCCAAAGTGTGTTGTGGTCTGATGCCGAAGTTTTCAGTCGTTTTTCTGAAAGCGGGGGCAATGCCTTGATGTTTGCTGTAACAGAATACGCCTTGTCCATTCTTAAAGAAAGACAGTTTTCTTCACCAGTGAATTTGCTGGATGACTTACTCGATGAGGTTTTCAACTATGCCAAAATGATTACCGGTAATCCCAATTTACGTAAAACCTTTGCGCTGAATGCACTGGTTGGTGTTGACATTGCAAATTGGTTATTATATGCCAGGGAAAACGGCTTGAATAGTTTTGATGAAATGATTCCGGCAGAGTACAGAGATGTTCTTTCGTACCGGCATAAAAGAGTGGCCAGCATTCCTTTAATGGCCTACTCCATTCCGGTTAGCGAGATCAAACAAGCTGCCGATGACGGGTTTTATTTTATGAAAATAAAAATTGGCCAGACAGGAACGCAGGATGAAATGCTGGAAAAGGATAAAGCGCGGCTAACAGAAATTCATCAGGCAATAGGAAACTACAAAACGGAACATACTGAAAACGGAAAATTACCCTATTATTTCGATGCCAACGGACGATATGAAAAAAAGGAAACATTGCTGCAATTAATTGACCATGCCGAAAAAATTGGAGCGCTGGAACAAATTGCCATTATTGAAGAACCTTTTCCCGAGGAATTGGAAATAGACGTTTCAGATATTCCAGTGCGATTGGCTGCCGACGAAAGTGCACACACCGATAAAGATGCCCTGTCCCGCATTCAAATGGGTTACGGGGCAATTGCATTAAAACCTATTGCCAAAACACTGAGTATGACCTTGAAAATTGCACAAATAGCTAAACAAGAAAATATTCCATGTTTTTGTGCCGATCTTACGGTGAATCCCATTTTGGTGGACTGGAACAAAAATGTGGCAGCACGGCTGAAACCCTTCCCCGGATTGGAAACCGGACTGCTGGAAACAAACGGCCATCAGAATTATAAAAACTGGGATAAAATGGAGTCATTTCATCCATTCCCTGGTGCTTCCTGGCGGACAGTCAAAAAAGGAATGTTTGAACTTGATTCAACATTTTATAATCAGAGTGGTGGAATCTTTACCGATTCGGCACACTATTCAAAAGATTTTCTCTAATAGTTTAAGAAGTTAGTTAGCAATATTTTAAATGGAATTAAAAAGCAGCCCGGGAAAACTCCGGGCTGCTTTGTTTAATCTGGTTTTTCAAGGAAGTTATGAACACATTCCATTGGGAAATCCTTTGTTATGGCATTATATTTTATTTGTAGAGCGGCAATACAAAGTAGGTGTATATAATACAACCTACGCAAATACCGAACGCAAATTCGAGCGTGGCAAAAAACACCAGCATTCCGGCCACAATCATTGAGGCAGTGTAAAGCTGAAGCAAAAACAGGGTGGCAATAACCAGTGTCATAATAAACCCAAGCCGGGCTGCGAAAATTTTCGGCGCTTTGTCAATGGGTTTTTTACTCAAATGCAGGAGACTCGCCAAGCCGCCACTAACAAAACTTACCGGGCTGAATTTAGAATTTGTAAATGCCCGGATGAAAAAATCGGCCAGCAAAAGCAGTGGAAAAAGCACTGAATTGAATACAAATCCGGCTGCAACAAGCAAAATAGTAAAAAAGGCGTTTATCCTGGTGAGTCGCTCGTTCACCATTTCGTTGGAGATTGGGCATATCAATTGTTTCATTTTTAACATTTTTCAGTTATCAATCGGTTAATAACTCAAATTAAATACAAAAAAGTATTTTATCTGAGTAAGTAGTCAAAAAATGTATGGGTTCCTTACAAAAAATTAACA
>JAZBNQ010000055.1:0-4738 GCA_036350775.1 Mariniphaga sp. | reverse complement strand
TCGCCCAGGGCAGGGATAAGCCTGGCACAGGCAGCCAAAGCATTTGCGTTTATCAAACGACGTGGTTATGTAATTCCGGAAGATGTTCGTGCCGTTTGCCGCGATGTACTGCGTCACCGCATCGGGCTCAGTTACGAAGCCGAAGCCAACAACATTACTTCGGAAGAAATTATCACCGATATTTTGAATACGGTTGAAGTACCTTAATTCGGTTGCTGGTTGCTGGTTGCTGGTTCCACGCTTAATATGCGTTATGAACCTGAAACCTGGAACCTGAAACCTGAAACTTTTCCCATGGAAACTACTGAATTATTAAAAAAAGTACGGAAAATCGAAATCAAAACGCGGGGGTTGTCGCGGAACATTTTCGCAGGCGAATACCACAGTGCGTTTAAGGGGCGTGGTATGGCATTTTCTGAAGTACGCGAATACCAGTTTGGCGACGACATCCGAAGCATCGACTGGAATGTTACCGCACGCTACAACCACCCTTATGTGAAAATTTTCGAGGAAGAAAGGGAACTTACGGTAATGCTAATCATCGATGTGAGCGGTTCGCGCGATTTCGGGACATTCGAAAAAATGAAAAAAAATGTTATTACCGAAATTTCTGCCATCCTCTCCTTTTCTGCCATCCAGAATAACGATAAAATCGGGGTGATTTTCTTTTCCGATGCCATTGAAAAATTTATTCCGCCAAAAAAAGGAAAAAGCCACATTTTGCGCATTATCCGCGAGTTAATCGATTTTCAACCGGAACGCACCGGAACAGATATTACCGGGGCCGTCCGCTACCTGACCAATGCCATTAAAAAACGGTGCACGGCTTTCGTAATTTCCGATTTTATGGATGAAAACCCGGACCTGGAAATGGCGCTTTCCATTGCCAACAACAAACACGATGTGGTGGCGCTTAAAATTTACGACGACCGTGAGCGGGAACTTCCACCCATTGGATTGGTAAAACTGAAAGATGCCGAAACCGGAAAATATGTTTGGGTGGACAGCAGTTCGAGCAAAATCAGGAAAATTTACACACAATTCTGGAACAAACATGTTGCAAGACTGGACACGCTGTTTAAAAAGTGCGGCGTGGATTACGTTTCCATCGATACAAAAGAAGACTATGTAAAATCGTTGATGACCCTGTTTAGGAAAAGGGCTGTTAAACAATAAAGAGAATGAATTTAAAAACCAAAATAAGCACACTTGTACTGCTGCTGTTCATTGCAATTTCGGCAAATGCCCAGCGCATTAAAGCCACGGCCAGCATCGATTCCACCAACATTTTGCTGGGCGACCAGGTGAAGCTTTTTCTTGAAATTGACCATCCGAAAAGTGTGGATGTCACTTTCCCGAATGTGCCCGACACTTTGGTTGAATACATTGAGGTACTTGAACGTTCAAAAATCGACACATTTGAGTTGGATGATGAATCGTTTCAGAAACAGATACAATCATTTTTAATCACTTCATTCGACAGCGGCTCCTACCGAATTCCACCATTCTGGTTTAAAATTGACCTCGACGGCAGGCTCGATTCCATTCCATCCAACGGCGTAACCCTTAATGTGTACAGCATGGCCATCGATACAACCCGCGGCCCCACTGACATCAAATATCCATACGATGCGCCGGTCACTTTAAAAGAGGTAATTCCGTATATTCTGGGAATCATTCTGATTGCTGCGATCCTGTTTTTCATTTTTTATGCCATTAAACGAAAGAAAAACAACAAGCCTCTTTTCGTCATTCCGAAAAAACCAAAAGAACCTGCACATATTATTGCTTTGCGCGAACTCGACCGGATAAAAAATGAAAAAATATGGCAGAAGGGCAAAACCAAACAATATTATAGTGAGGTTACCGAAACGCTGCGGAAATACATTGAGGACCTTTTTGAAATACCAGCTATGGAGCAAACATCGGACGAAACCATTGAAAGTTTCCAAAGGCAAAAAGGTTTATTAAAAAACAAAACATTTGAAAACCTGCGCCAGATTCTGAAACTGGCCGATTTGGTGAAATTTGCAAAATACCAGACCTCTCCGGACGATGACAACATGACACTGGTAAACGCCTATTTCTTTATAAACGATACCAAACCGGAAGAGAAAAAACCGGAGGCACCTGAAGAAATAAACGACGAAAAAGGAGAAGATGTAAATATTAAATAGAAAAAGGAATGTTTGAAGGACTGACATTTAAAAACCCGGAATTTTTCTACCTGCTGCTGGTGCTTGTACCCATGACAGCCTGGTATATTTTCAGGCAAAACAAAAATGCCGCAAGCATCCGTATTTCGTCAACAGCGCCGGTATTTAAAGCTCCCAAAACCATTCGGTATTACCTGCGCCATTTGGTATTTTTACTCCAGGTACTTGCTATTGCAGCTTTTACAACAGTTCTGGCACGACCCCAATCTTCCAGCGATTTTGAAAACGTTACCACCGAAGGAATTGATATTGTTATTTCACTCGATATTTCAACCAGTATGCTCGCCAAAGATTTTACACCCGACCGCCTGGAAGCAGCCAAAAATGTGGCCATGGAATTTATTTCCGGACGGCAGTATGATCGCATTGGGTTGGTAGTTTTTGCCGGCGAGGCATTTACCCAGGTTCCGCTAACAACCGACCGGGCAGTTCTGCTTAATTTGTTTAAAGACATTCAAACCGGCATGATTGAAGACGGAACTGCCATCGGGAACGGCCTGGCAACTGCAGTGGCACGCCTCAAAGACAGCGATGCCATCAGCCGAGTGGTAATTCTGCTTACTGATGGCGAAAACAACGCCGGGGAAATTGCCCCGCTTACAGCTGCCGAAATTGCACGTACATTTGGCATACGCGTTTATACGATTGGTGTGGGGACCGTGGGCACTGCCCCCTACCCTGTTCAAACACCCTACGGTACACAACTTCGCGACATTGAAGTAAAAATTGATGAAGAGATGCTGCAGGAAATCGCATCGATAACCGATGGAAGGTATTTCAGGGCAACCAGCAATACCAAACTCGAAGAAATTTACCAGGAAATTGACCAGCTCGAAAAATCAAAAATTGAAGTGCGTGAATTCAGTCGTCGCTCTGAAGAATTTTTGCCGTTTGCACTGGCAGGAATTTTGTTGCTGGTTTTAAGCCTTCTATTGCGAACAACTGTTTTCAGAAGCATTCCTTAAAAGATTGAAAAAATGGAAATGTTCAGATTTGCACATATTGAATTATTATGGGGATTGCTCATCATCCCGTTACTTGCCCTGTTTTTTATCTGGGCAAGGTTTGCACGGAAACGGGCTTTGAAACGATTTGGCAACCAGCAAACCATAAAAGAACTGATGCCATTTGTTTCAAAAAGCCGGCCGGTGTTCAAATTCCTTTTACTCATGTTGGCTCTGGCCTTTTTTATTATTGGAGCAGCACGACCTCAATTCGGTTCAAAACTTAAAAAAGTGCAGCGCGAAGGAATTGAACTGATAATTGCGCTTGATGTTTCCAATAGTATGATGGCAGAGGACATTCAGCCTAACCGCTTGGAACGGGCCAAACGGGCTATTTCGAGATTGGTGGACCGGTTAAAGGACGATAAAATCGGTCTGATTGTTTTTGCCGGAGAAGCCTACACTCAGCTTCCCATTACCAGTGATTACAATTCCGCTAAACTATTCCTTGAGGCAGTAAATACGCAAATCGTTCCACGGCAGGGTACAGCAATTGGAGCAGCAATTAACATGTCCTTGCGCTCCTTTACCCCCGAAGGGAATGCCAACAAAGCCATTATAGTTATTACAGATGGGGAGAACCACGAAGACGACCCGGTTACGGCAGCACAGGAAGCTGCTAAAAACGGGATAATTGTTCATACCATTGGAATGGGATTACCACAAGGATCACCAATTCCTGTGCTTCGTAACGGCCAAACCGATTATTTGCGCGATAAT
The DNA here is from genome assembly GCA_036350775.1 of Mariniphaga sp. Taxonomy (GTDB): domain Bacteria; phylum Bacteroidota; class Bacteroidia; order Bacteroidales; family Prolixibacteraceae; genus Mariniphaga. Next base: position 798 of record JAZBNQ010000055.1, on the reverse strand, counting down.
GACGGAAACGTAGTTGTAACAAAACTGGATGAAACAACCCTGGAAGAAATTGCCGCTGCAGGAAATGGAATTTATGTGAGGGCAAATAATGCTCAGGTGGGTTTAAATGCACTTTTTGATGAAATTAACAAAATGGAAAAAGAAGAAATGGAAACCTTGGTTTATTCAGAATACGACGACCAGTTTCAGTACTTTTTTGCCATCGGATTATTTTTATTGTTGTTTGAATTTGTTATTCTGGAAAGGAAAAACAAATATTTAATGCAAGTGAAATTGTTTTCAGCAAAATAATTTTGAATGATGAAACGATTTATTTTATTTATATTGATTGGGAGTTTTTCGGTTGTTGCCTACGGACAAAATGAGCGAAAATTTGTTCGCAAAGGAAATAAACTGTTTATGGAAGCAGTGAAAGATACAACACGCCTGGATACAACCATGTTTGGCCAGGCAGAGGAAGAATACAGGAAAGCACTAAATCTCAGACCCGGCAATGACCAGTGGAATTTCAACCTTGCCGGCGCCCAGTATAAACAAATGCAGTTTGAGGAAGCCGAACAAAAATTTGATGAATTGGCAGAAAAACTAGACACGAAAGAGGAACAGGCACGCGCGTTGCACAACAAAGGCAACAGCCAGTTGATGCAACAACGCATTGATGAAAGCATTGAATCGTATAAAAAAGCGTTGCGCCTGAATCCGGATGACCTGGATACCAAATACAACCTGGCTTATGCTCAAATGCTTAAAAATCAACAGGAACAGCAGGAACAACAGCAACAAAACCAGGATCAGCAG
>JAZBNQ010000054.1:0-3443 GCA_036350775.1 Mariniphaga sp. | reverse complement strand
TGAAAGAATTTGGCGTGGAAGTGATTTATGCGCAGGGAGATATTTCGAAGAAAGACGACAGGCAGCAAATTTTTCAAACCATAACTGAAAAGTTTAGACGGCTGAATGTTCTGGTGAACAACGCAGGAGTCGCCCCCCGCGAGCGAAAGGATATCCTGGAAGCATCCGAAGAAATTTTTTACGAGGTACTTGAAATTAACCTGAAAGGCCCCTATTTTCTGACACAGCTTTTTGCCAACCACATGGTTAAAATAAAAAAGGCAAATCCGGATTTTGAATGTTGCATTATCAATGTTTCCTCGGTTTCGGCAACTGTGGCTTCTGTAAACCGCGGCGAATACTGCATTTCGAAAGCAGGAATTGCTATGGCAACAAAACTTTGGGCCGCCCGGCTGGGCGAATTCGACATCCCGGTTTATGAAATACAACCTGGCGTAATTGCTACCGACATGACGGCCGGTGTAACTGAAAAATATGACCGGCTTTTTGAACAGGGACTGACCATACAAAAACGCTGGGGTATGCCTGAAGATGTTGGAAGAGTTGCAGCAGCCATGGCCACCGGAATGCTGCCTTACTCAACAGGACAGGTAGTAAATGTTGACGGCGGAATGACAATTCAACGATTATAGTCAGAAGTATGTAATATTTGATCCGGAAGTTTTACCAATAATTCAGTTTTGGAAAAAGAGTTTTTACACATAATTCGCGAAAATCAGGGCATAATCCACAAGGTTTGTAACATGTATTGCGATGCCGAAGAAGATCGGAATGATCTTTTTCAGGAAATTGTTGCCCAGTTGTGGAAGTCTTTTCCAACTTTTAGAAACGAATCGAAAGTAACAACATGGATGTACCGGGTGGGTTTGAATACCGCTATTACAACCTTCAAGAAAAATAAGCGGCGGCCTGACCAAAACCGGTTGTCGTTTGAAAATTTTCAGGTAGCTGATGAAAACCACGAGGCTGAAACGGAAGAGAACATTAAACTCCTGCACAATGCTGTTGCCCAGCTCACAGGTATTGAAAAATCAATTATCCTGTTGTTCCTTGAAAATAAAAAGTATGAGGAGATAGCCGAAATAACCGGCATTACTCAGAATTATGTGCGGGTGAAAATGAACAGGATTAAGAAAAAACTGAAAATTCTGATGGATAAGGAGGAATAGAGAATATGGAACTGCAAGATTTAAAACGAACATGGGATCAACTTTCTTCCCGTAAAGAGTTGGACGAAAACCAGCTCAGGGAGATGCTCCGGAAAAAAACCGGAAATTTGATTGACAGAATAGACCGAAACATTCGGATTGGTTTTGTGGTGCTGTTTGCTCTGATCGTATTGTTCATACTCGACGACTTTGTTTTGGCCCCCATGCTGATTAAAGAAGTGGGCACTGATATAGAGATTCCCAGGTGGCTGGTGTTTCTTAGCATTTTCTCCAATACACTAATCATAACCACATTTATCTATTTTGTTGTAAAATATTACCGGGTGAAAAGAAGTTGTGATATCTCCAGTAATCTAAAAGAAACACTTACGAAAATAATTGGAACACTTCGAATTTATCAACGCCTTTTCTACCTGGCATTATTAATTTTAACTATTTCAATGATTTTACAGTTTGTTTCAGGACTTTTTTCCGGAGTTCATGAAGGTTTGGAACAAAGCGAAATTTTGATGGCCGATGTACCATTTGGCAAATGGTTGCTGGTTGCTGTTGTCGGCCTGATTGTTTTGATAGTTACAGTTGGTGGTATTTACTTTCTGTTGCGCTGGGGATTTCACCGTTTGTACGGAAATTACATCAGTAAACTGAAGCAAAATTTAAGAGAACTAAACGAAATCGACAATTAGTATCGAAAAAATTCCGCTGCTCCCAAATGGTTATTATTTTTGTTCGTTCAAACTCATTCAATAAAAATGGCACTTATAAAATCTATTTCAGGAATCCGTGGAACTATTGGCGGAAAACCGGGCGAAGGGCTTAGTCCGCTCGATGTTGTTAAATTTACTTCGGGTTATGCTGCGTGGGCAAAACAGAATTCGAAAAGCGAAAAACTTAAAATAGTGGTAGGCCGCGATGCCCGCATTTCGGGCGAAATGGTGAGTTCGCTGGTTGTGGCCACATTGGTTGGAATGGGTTGCGATGTGGTGAATATTGGCCTGGCCACCACGCCAACTACCGAAATTGCTGTAACAGAAGAAAATGCCGATGGTGGTTTGATTCTTACGGCCAGCCACAATCCAAAACAATGGAATGCGCTGAAATTGCTCAATTCGAAAGGTGAATTTCTGAATGCCGATGAAGGAACAAAAGTGCTTGAACTGGCCGAAACAGGTGATTTTTCTTTTGCTGAGGTGGATGAACTGGGCACGGTTACGGAAAAAGATTACACCACCATTCATATTCAAAAGGTATTGGGACTGCATTTGGTGGACAAATCAGCCATTGAGGCGGCTGGTTTTTCAGTGGCCGTGGATGCAGTCAATTCTGTTGGCGGAATTGCCATGCCTGCGCTGCTGAAAGCATTGGGTGTGCGAAACGTGGTGGAAATCAACTGCGAACCTACCGGACATTTTGCCCACACACCTGAACCGCTTCCGGAAAATCTTGTAGAGACTTCGGAAATTATTAAAAAAAGCAACGTGGATGTTGGTTTTGTGGTGGATCCCGATGTTGATCGGCTGGTGATTATTAACGAAGATGGCAGCATGTTCAGCGAAGAATATACGCTGGCCGCCGTAAGCGATTATGTGTTGAGCCAAACGCCCGGAAACACCGTTTCCAATCTTTCATCGAGCCGGGTGCTGCGCAATGTTACCGAAAAGTACGGGCAAAAATATTCCGCCGCGGCCGTTGGCGAAGTGAACGTGGTAGCCAAAATGAAGGAAACCGGCGCGGTAATAGGTGGTGAAGGAAACGGTGGGGTAATTTATCCGGCCAGCCATTACGGACGCGACTCACTTGTGGGTGCCGCCCTGTTTCTGACCCACCTGGCCAAAAGCGGCAAAAAATGCTCCGAACTGCGTAAAACCTATCCCGACTATTTCATGTCGAAAAATAAAATCGAACTCACCCCTGAAATTGATGTGGACGGCATTCTTTTAAAAATGAAAGAGAAATACGCAGGTGAACAGGTAACCGACATCGACGGTGTAAAAATTGATTTTGCAGACGCGTGGGTGCATCTTCGCAAATCGAATACCGAACCGATTATCCGTATTTATTCCGAAGCCAAATCGGTTGAAGAAGCTCAGGAACTGGCCCAAAAGATAATTGAAGAAATCAAATCGTTTGTTTAGTGTTATGTCATAATGATGCTGTCATTTCGACGACGCAGGGAGAGAAATCTCTGAATTGAAACAGATTTCTCCTCGTATATTCGTCTGCCGCAGGCATCGCTTTGCTGGAAATGAAAGTTGCTGGAATCTGTCATCACCT
>JAZBNQ010000053.1:0-2124 GCA_036350775.1 Mariniphaga sp. | reverse complement strand
TGGCCGGGATCCGGAATAACTCTGAACAGGCTGACTTGCAAAAGTGGGCTGAAGAGATCCGTTTTGCCTTCAATAAAAAGTTTTTTAATTCCGAAACCAAGGTATATTCTACAGGAAGTCAGACAGCAATGGCAATGCCGTGGTGCCTGGGAATTCCTGATGAAGCTGACCGCGAGAAAATATTTGAAAATCTTGTGGATTCTATCATTGCTGATAATAAAGCATTGACTGCCGGTGACGTAGGTTTTCACTACCTGGTGGAAGCATTAACGCGCGGAGGGGCAGCACAATTAATGTTTGATATGATAAACCGGGATGATGTCCCGGGGTATGGCTACCAGTTGAAAAAAGGGGCTACTGCGCTTACTGAGTCATGGGCAGCACTTGAAGTTGTTTCAAATAACCACCTGATGCTGGGCCATGTCATGGAGTGGTTTTATGCCGGTCTTGGGGGCATCGGGCAGACAGAAAATTCAACGGCATACAAAAAGATAGTTATCGAACCGCAAATAGCCGGTGATTTAACGTTTGTTAAAACATCTTTTAAATCGCCATACGGATTGATTCGTTCGGAATGGGAACGGGACGGTGCAGATTTTAAAATTGAAGTAGAGATTCCCCACAACACAACGGCTACATTGATTTTGCCAACCGGAGATATGGAATCAGTAAAAGTTAACGGCGAAAAAACGAATGCCCGACCAATGCAGGAAACAGCAGGAGGAAATAAAACGGGCGTGGCACTGGGCTCAGGCGTTTACATAGTTTCCTTGTCGGGCTTGAATTGAATATTTATTAGGCAGGATTTCGGCTAAAGCAATAAGACAAGTATTGTGTTTTGCGGAAATTCCTGAGTTTGAGAACCATTATTATTCGACTGAATAAAGGTCAGCCTTGGCTATTCGAAAAAAAAGAATAATTGTGTCACTTTGCACATCAGGAATGACAGGATTAATCCAGTTCATTTTTCAAGCGTTTCAAGTACTTCCTTTTTGTAGCTTCGGCTAATGGGGATTTGTTTTTTGCCAATTTCCACATATTCGTTTGTGAATGAGTCTATAGCTGATAACGCAACAATAAATGACCGGTGGGTTCGGATAAATTCCTGCTGGGGAAGTTTGGCTTCGATGCCTGTAATCGTTTCGCGGGTAACTACTGCTTTGTCAGTCAAGTGAATTTTAACATAATCGGCCAGACTTTCGATGTAAAATATTTCTGAAAAACAGATTTTAACCATTTTCCGATCGGCACGAACAAAAAAGGATTCGCTTTTTTCCGGCATCAGTTCAATTCTATCAGGATTTGGTATAATCGAATTTTCATCGAGGTATTTGGAAATGGCCTGCAACAAACGTTCAAACGAAATGGGTTTTAACAAATAATCAACAGCTTTTAAATCGAAACCGTCAACAGCGTATTCACGGTATGCTGTTGTAAAAATGATTTTAATGTCTTTGTTTACCGATTTTGCCAGCGATAGTCCCGAAATCTCAGGCATGTTTATGTCAAGAAAAACCAGGTCAATTTTTTTCCTGTTTAAAATATTAAAGGCTTCTATGGCATTTTTACAACTTCCTGCAATTTTTACGGCTTCAATTTTTGCAAGGTGTTCCTCCATAATTTCCCGGGCAACAGGTTCATCATCAACAATTAAGCAGTAAATTGGTTTACTCATTTTTCCAGTTGTTTAAGTTAAATATGGTAAGTTTTGCTGCGTAACGGTTTCCTTTTATTTCGTTAGACAGAAGGTAATTGTTTTTGTAATTCAAATCCAGTCTTTTCCGCACATTTTCCAATCCAATTCCTCCGTTGGAATGGCCAACTGCACGACTCAGATAAGTATTTTCGATATAAAAATCAAGCTGGTTTTTTACAACTGTAATTCTGATATTAATATTTAAAAATCCCTTTTCCAGCGTACCGTGTTTAAACGCATTTTCAACAAAAGGAATAAGAAGCATGGGCGCCACCTGGATGTTTTCATCAATTTCGCCGGCTGTAAATTCTACTTTCAGCGTTTCCTGAAACCGGATTTTTTCCAGTTCGATATACTCCTTAATGTGAAGCACTTCTTCTTTCAGGCTTACTTTTGGTTTATTCACCTGGTACAAAATATAATCGAGC
>JAZBNQ010000052.1:0-9608 GCA_036350775.1 Mariniphaga sp. | reverse complement strand
TATTACTTGCCGGAATTGTGGATATCCGCCAAAAAATTTTTAGTAATGCCAGGGAAATTCTGGTCCCTTTCCTTCCAAAAACAAAACTTAAAGACGTAACGTTTAAGGTTCCTAAGCAGGGAGATAAAAAGAAATTGCTGGACCTATCTTACAGAAATGCAAAGTATTTCCGCATGGAAAAGGATAAGCAGCTTGTTTTAAAAAATCCTAAAATCAGAGAAGATAGAATTTTGAAAACGATTCAAAAAGATTTACAATTGAAGGAATTGCCTGCAAAAATTGAATGTTTCGATAATAGCAACCTACAGGGCTCAAATCCTGTTGCAGCATGTGTAGTTTTTAAAAATGTAAAACCTCTGAAAAAAGAATATAGGCATTATAACATCAAAACAATAGAAGGCCCCAACGATTTTGCATCGATGGAGGAAGTTGTTTACCGGAGATACAAACGATTAACGGAAGAAAATAAGGAACTGCCCCAACTCATTGTTGTTGATGGCGGAAAGGGCCAACTTTCATCTGCCGTTTCTGCCTTGGAAAAACTTAATTTAAGAGGGAAAATTGCAATTATCGGGATTGCCAAAAGGCTCGAAGAAATTTATTTTCCGGGTGATTCGGTTCCGTTATATATCAATAAGAATTCGGAAACGTTAAAAGTCATTCAACAACTTCGTGACGAAGCCCATCGGTTTGGCATATCTTTTCACAGAAATAAACGGTCAAAAAATATATCAACTTCTGAATTGAACCTGATAAAAGGAATAGGAGAAAAAACAGTTAAAAAATTATTATTGGATTTTAAATCTGTAAGAAACATTAAAGAGACTGATAAAGAGTTGATTATAAAATCAATTGGACCTGCAAAGGCTGAAATCGTGTACAATTATTTCCATCAAAATAGTTAGTGTGGCTTCCTGTATTTGTCTTCTCCTTCCAAAAGTCCCAAATAACTAATGTACCGGCTTTGCTCAATTTCTCCTCTATCCACCGCTACTTTAACTGCACATCCTGGTTCATGTGTATGAGAACAATTGCTGTATTGGCAGTTTTTTGAGATTCTAAAAATTTCCGGAAAATAATGCGAAATTTCCCAGGCTTCCATATCCAGCATTCCAAATCCTTTAATTCCCGGTGTATCAATAATATAACCACCTAATGAAAGTTTGTACATCGCCGAAAAAGCAGTAGTATGTTTGCCGGTTTTGTGAATCTCTGATATTTTCGAAGTTTTGAGGTTTAATCCAGGCTGAATGAGGTTAATAAGCGTGGACTTCCCTACCCCGCTATGCCCGTTAATGACGTTGGTTTTTCCTTTTAATTCGTTTTTTAGTGCACCGATTCCCCGGTTATTTGTTGCTGAAGAAGCCAAACATTTATATCCAATTTTTGAATAAACGGAAATCAATTCATTCATTTTTGCGGTTTCTGCTTCTGAATAAAGATCAGTTTTGTTGAAAACAATCAGTACCGGAATACGGTAAGCTTCTGCAGATGCCAGGTAGCGATCGATAAAAGTGGTAGTGGTAACCGGCCAGGCAACCGTTGCCACCAAAACCGCCTGGTCGATGTTTGCGGCAATAATGTGCGATTGTTTTGAAAGGTTTGGCGAGCGCCGGACGATGTAATTTTTTCGATTTTCAATTGAAGTTATCCACCCGGTCTTAATTTCAGTTTTGGCTTTTAAATCATTCTGAATTGTGAAATTAACGCGGTCTCCAACTGCAACCGGGTTGGTACTTTTTATATCTTTTATTCGAAAGTTACCTTTTACTTTACATTCAAAATATTCACCATTTTCATCTTCAACGGCATACCAGCTTCCTGTTGTTTTTATAACTAAACCTTGTTTCAAATCAGAAAAATTTCTGCTAAAATAAGGATTTGAAATGAAACTGAAGAAATAGCATCTGTAAGGTTTGATTTAAATGCATTTCCACGTGGAACATGAAATTTTTTACTGCCAGTCCAGAATTATTTTACCGCAGTTTCCTTCTTCCATAATATCAAAAGCTTTTTGGAAATCGCTGGCAGGGAAGCGGTGTGTAATTACCGGAGTAATATCGAGACCGGAAGTGAGCATCATTTCCATGTGGTACCAGGTTTCGTACATTTCGCGTCCGTAAATTCCTTTTAGGGTTAATCCTTTGAAAATAACCTTGTTCCAGTTAATTTGTGTTTTTTGCGGCAGGATTCCCAACAAGCTTATTTTACCCCCGTTGTACATATGGTTTACCATGTCGTTAAATGCAGCAGGTGAGCCTGAGCATTCCAGTCCAATATCAAAACCGGCTACCATGTTATGTCTGTGCATGGCTTCTTTAATGCTTTCCTTTGTTGGATCGATAACGCGGGTAGCTCCCATTTTCCGGGCCAAAGCACGCCGAAAAGGACTTAAATCGGTACCGATTACATTGCGGGCACCGGCAAACCTGCAAATGGCTGCCGCCATAGCACCAATTGGCCCGCCAATTCCGGTAATCAGAACATCTTCACCCAGCAAAGGAAATGAAAGTGCTGTATGCGTGGCATTTCCAAGCGGATCCATAATGGACATTATTTCATCGGGAATGCTAACATCTACATGCAATACATTTTTTGCAGGAACAGAAATGTATTCGGCAAAACCTCCGTCGCGGTGTACACCAATGCCAATGGTATGATCGCAAATGTGCTGCCTTCCGCGGCGGCAATTACGGCAAAATCCGCACGAAATGTGGCCCTCAACAGTGACCCGTTCCCCTACCCGCACCCGGTCCACTTCCGATCCAACTTCCATAACAGTTCCCATGTATTCGTGCCCAATTGTTACCGATGGTTTGATTGTTTGCTGTGCCCATTCATCCCATTTGTAAATGTGTAAATCGGTACCACAGATGGCAGCTTTTTTTATTTTAATCAGAACATCGTTCGGTCCAACTTTTGGGATGGGAACTTCTTCCATCCAAATCCCTTTTTCTGCTTTGCTTTTTACCAGTGCTTTCACTTTAAATGCTTTTTATTGGTGAAAATTTATTATTAGAATTTGGCTGCAATTTAAAACAAAATATTACAGTAAATAATAATGAAAATCAGGAAAGAGGCAAGGAAACGTATCCTGTTTTGTTGGTAATAGAAGTGTTAAAACCTCTTGAAACTAAATGTTTTCACTCATCAGAAACCTGTGTGAAATAAACCGAACAGGGTACCATGAAGCTATAAAACCGATACCCAGAACAATTCCAAGGATAAGTAAAATGTCGGAAAGAATAATTTTTACTGGGTAGGCTGAAATAATAAATGAACCGGCACCAGGCAGTGTAACAATTTCGAATTGAATTTGAATCCAGCACACAAAAATTCCGAGCAGTGAACCAATGACAGCGCCAAAAAAAGTAATCAGCCAGCCTTCGAATAAAAAGATTTTCCGGATAAGCCTGGAATCGGCGCCCATACTGCGAAGGATAAACAAGTCATCCTTTTTGTCGATTATCAGCATAGAAAGGCTACCCAGCATATTAAAAGATGCCACGATTAAAATAAAAACCAGGATAAGATAAGAGGCCCATTTTTCCGTTTTCATGGTGCGAAAAACCAAATCGTGCTGCTGGTGTTTGTTTTTTACATGAAACGAATCACCGAGTATTTCCTGTATTTCTTTCTGAAGTTTTTTGGCATTTACCTTTGGATCGATTCCCAGTTCAACAGCCGATACCCGGTTTTCGCTTTCGAAGAGGTCAGCGGCAAAATGGTATGGAACAATCATGAATTTGGAGTCTATTTCTTCCAGAACAGAAAAAACTCCTGCGGGGAAAATGTAATCGAAATTAAGCGAACGTGCGAGGTTAGCCGAAGACTGTATTCCCTTTTTAGGCACAAAAATGCGTATGGGATCCACAAATGAAAGCCCGAGTCCCAGGTTATAGGCAACACCCTGGCCCACAATGGCATAATCCATTCCATTATCTTCCAGCATAAATATTCCGTCCACAATTAATGTATCAATATTTGTATAGCTGGAGTAATTTGCCGGTACTCCTTTTACAATGGCCGGATATTGCTGGCTATTGTATTTCAGAAGAGCCACTTCTTCAATTACTTCTGCATAGTGGATAACGCCAGGAAGGTTTTTAATATCTTCAAAACGGCTATCAGATGGGACAAACATTTTCCCGTGTGTAGCTGAAATTTTCAGATCGGGATCGAAATTACTGAAAAAGGTTTCTATCAGGCTGTTAAACCCGTTAAAAACCGAAAGCACAATAACCAGCGCCATGGTTCCAACAATAATTCCGGCAACAGAAATGCCCGAAATAATGTTGATGATGTTTTGTTTCTTTTTCGAAAACAAATACCGCAACGCTATGAAAAGTGGTAAATTCAAGCTCTTTTTCCTGTTAAACGAATATTTCCAATTTTTATTGATGCCTATTTGTGGAGCAAACCATCAATGTGTTCAATGTAATCGAGGCTATCATCGACGTAGAACTCCAGTTCCGGAATAATTCGCACGCTTTTGCCAATTCGCCGACCCAGTTCGCCCCTGAGCGATTTTCCATTCATCTGAATTTCGCTTAAAATTTCTTCTGAAAATTCAGAAGGATAAATGCTGAGGTAAATGCGCGCAATACCCATGTCTTTTGTCACTCTCACAATACTAACCGTGATGAGTTTCCCGTGGTATTTCGATTTATTTAACTGCAATAAAATGTCGGCCATTTCGCGCTGAACCAGCCTTGAAATTTTATTTTGTCTTGTGCTGTATTGTTCCATGACATATGTTGTTTCCGGTTTCAAAAGGCTCAAAATTACAAACTTTTATCCTTTGTACCTTAGAAAAGAAATTCAATGTGACTTTAATTGCTTTTTTTGTAAAAATCATGAAAGTTATGGGGGTACAAAAATTAAGAAAAGAACTTCACGATTATATCAATAATGCAGACGAAATTTTTTTGAAAATGGTTTATTATATGAGCAAAGAATTATAAAAAGTCAGACATTGTTGGATTTTAAGTTGACGGTACGCCAATTACTACAGAAAACTTTATAGAACGTGTAAGGTCTGCTTCTGAAAGGATAAAATCCGGTGATTGCAAAACACAGGAAGAAATTGAGATGGAGATTGAAATTTGGTAAGGAAAAAGAAACTTTTCATTCGGTAGAACAGGTTGGGAAAAGAGAATCTGAATTATTGATGCGTTTCATACGAGTCAGCATCCGTTAAAAATGAATTAAGAAAGAAAACTTAAAACGCGTAATTTTATCTTTCAGCAGAAAGTTTTTGAACTGCATTCCGCAGGTCTTCATCGGGTTTTATTATGTTGTAATTTTCCCAGAATTCGGGATCATAGCTTCCAATCATTTCAACAAAAATATCGCGCTGGTCAAATGATTCATCTCGCCCGAAACGTTTTAATTCGGTGGATTGAATGTCGGTAACAAGTAATTCTGAAATGCTGTGAAACTCTGAATTAATTTTTTCGCGCCTGCTACGGATTTTAAATTTTATGGAAGCCTGAGCAGTTGCCAGTTGCCATTTTCCCTGGTAGCGCTGGTAATTCACTGTATATTCAACAAACGAAGGGCGCGCCCGGACTCCAGGCGGAGTACGTTTAACCAAAACAGGAGTTGCTTTTTTTAGCCCAATTCGGTCGAAACCAAACCTTGCAAAAACAATGGCAAATGTTTCTCGATGAACAAACAGTTCACCCACGAATCCATGAAAGTTGGCACCTGTTAAAGGCTCAAATTCAAGCACATAAACCGGGTTATCGTTATACCAGATTACCCGGCTTATTTTATAATTATAAAGATGTTGGTAAGCTTCGTCAATAAACGATTCCATGGTTTTTATCAAATCCAGTTGGGTAATGGTAAAAGGTCCTCCTTGCAGTTTAAAATTCATCCATTTAAACGGCTGTACATCAGGGCTTTGTCTTCCTTTTAATAATCGAACCAAATCGTTTCGGAAGCTATTTACGTAAGGTGCTTTCAGAATTTCAATTACTGCCTCCGAAACGTTGATGTATTCACCATCTTGTCTGACTGTTTCACGGTAAAAGCCGGTCATTAACTTATGGTAGGAAGTATAATTGTTTTCCAGGTTATCCCTGATGTTTTCCAGCAGTTTTTCAGGTGTGGTTGCAGTAACTTTTACCTCACGGATACGGATGGATATGGGATCCAAAAAGATTAAATCCGAGTCTAAAAGCTGGTTTGCCGGCATAAAAACCTGGGCATATCCCATGTTTGAAATAACCAGCGTATCGTTAATATATTTTGGATGCAGTTTCAGCAGAAATTCTCCGTCGGTGTTGGTAATTGTGCCAATGGGTTTGTTAAACACTGAAACCGATGCATAGCTAACCGGCGTTTCTTTTTTTCGTTCGAGAATTTTTCCTGAAAGAAAAAAATATTTTACGGGAATGCTGTCCGGAATGGTAATTTCCGGTGTTCCCGATTCTTTTCGTTTTGTAATGATGATTTGATTTTCAAGCTCGGTAAAAAGAAATTCTTCAGGATTAAATAATTCATTTAAAACTGAATACAGTGATTTTTCAATAACCTGGATGGTGTGTGTTTTTCCTGCTTCAATCAAAGAAGCATCGTACGAAAAATAAACCCTGGCCTGCCAGCTAATCTGGTCTAAAATGGTTGTTAGTGGCTGGTTTTCGGCCTGAATGGAAATACGGCGTACAAAAACAGAACCATCCTGTTGCTGCCCGACGGATCGGAAATTTAACAACAGGATGGTCAAGAATATACCTAAGAATTTACAGGGCATTAAAATATTTTTTTCAACTCAAACGAGGTTTTATATTCCTCTCCTTCGCGTAATACGGTAATTTTAATCTTTTTGTTTTCCTTGCTTTGCAGCAACAGGTTAATGTCATTTAATTCAAGCGACTGGTGGTTGCTGTTGTTCAGCGAAAGAATCTGGTCGTTTACCTGTAATCCTGCATAATAAGCCGGTGAATTTTCACGGATATCAGTAATGGTAAAAATGGGCAGACCCGGCATCGGATTTATTACTTCCATTCCACTCATGTTGTAATTAAAATCTTCTCTAACACGATAAGTGGGCCTCAGTGTCATTCGGCTGTTGCGGTAGTCGATAGTAACCAGAAACCGTCTGAGAATTTCAGCTCCTATGGTACCGTTGCGGTCGTTGGATGATATCAACTGGTCAATCAGTTCTGAGTTTGGGAAAGCTACAATGGGTTTGGGAAGAACCAGTGGTCCAACCCATAATCCATCAATGCGACCTTTAGTTCCATACAAATCGCCGCTTAATCCTCTTCCCAAAAATGTTTCGATGTGGTTTTGCGGTATATCAATCCGTTCATCCGATTTTTCAGAAAGCCATAAGGCATCGCTTGCGCCGGTGTCAACCAAAAGCTTAACCGGAACCTCCTGAAGTTCTTCGGTAACAATGCTGGTACGCACAAACGGTTTATTGCCATCGAAATGCAATGGCAGAATAATATCTTTTTTGCGATCGCGATATTTGTAATGTTCCGGCCGGTATAAAGTCAGTTTTTCACTTGAATAATCAATTTTAACAATATAATCTTTAAATAAATTGAAACCGATAAGGCCGTGAACAGGCAGTCCGAGCATGTGCGAAATCTGGAAGTTTTCGTCGATAATCATCTGTACTTCCTGGTTCCATGCAGTAAGTCCGTCGAGTTTGATGCTGTTGTTGGCCGAACGATAGGCAGTTAATTCATGCCCTTCACCCAAACCTTGTATCTGAACCGGCATCAAATAGTTTAAATTCAATTTATTAACAAAGGGCAACTCCGTAATTATTGGGAAGCGTACTCCGGTATCCAGAATGAAATTCAATGTATCCGATTCGTTAATGGTTACCGGAATGATAATGAGGTTACTGGCCGATTTAAATTCGATGGTAATGGATTTATCACGCGGATCATCAAACAGAAAACCCCGGTTCGCGCTTTGAAATTGTTGCGAATTTTCATATCCCATACTTTCGTCCAAAGGAACATAGTCTCTCACAACCAGAATGTTGTCTTCAATTTCAAACAGCAGGTAGAAATCCTTCATCAGTTTATCCAGCACATATTTAATGGGCCGGTTTGAAATGTTAAGATTTACTTTTTTACCTGCAACAATGCTTGCGTTGTAAGAATAATCGAGATTTAAATAGTTACATATTTTCTCGATAACGTCAGAGAGTGGCTCATCTTCAGCATAAATGCTGATGTTTTGGTCGAGTACCTGTTGATTTGGCTGTTGTGCAAATCCGGTTTGAGGAACCATTAGCAAAACAGACAGGGCAAATGCCAGTACCATTCCGATTTTTTTTCCAATTGTTTTCATGACTTTGAGTTTTACTTGTACAATGTTTTGTTTTCAGATAATATGTAAATGTTTTTAGCCTGTTCCAATTGCAAATCGAAGGTTAGTTGAATCACATTCAAAATGAAATCAACAGGTTTTTTTTCAAATTGTGCAGTCAGAACCAATTCATTCAGGTTTTCTTCTTTTAATTGAATTTGAGTATGATATGTTTTATTAAGATATTGAACCACTTCCTTAAGCGGAGTATTTTCAAATACCAGGTTGTGTGTTTTCCAGGCCAGGTAGTTTACGTCTGTGTTTATTGTTTTTGCAAGATTTCCAACTTCATTCTGCAGAATACCTTTTTCTCCGGCATTCAGCATAATTTCAGGGGATTCCAATGAGTTCAGTTTTTCGTTGCAAGTTACCTGTACCAAGCCGGTTTCCACAATCACTTCCACGGTTGGGTTTTCGGGGTACGCATTTATATTAAACGACGTGCCCAATACTTTTACCTTTGCATTTCCGGCATGAATAATAAATGGCTTTTCAGGGTCGGGAACCACATCGAAAAAGGCTTCTCCGGTTATGGTAACTTCCCTAACATCATTATTAAATTTTTTAGGAAACTGTAGTTTTGAGTTGCTGTTTAGCGCCACTAAAGTACCATCGGGGAGAATGTATTCGTTCACCACCTGTTTTTCGGCAGAAACAATTTCGCTGTAAACATTTTCTACCTGATTTTTTAGTCCGAAATAGTACCCGGCAGCTCCAACCAGTAATGCTAAAACAAGAATAGCAGCATATTTGTAAAAGGTTGAAATAAATATTTTTCGTGGTTTTTTGCGTGGAGCAATGGAAATGGTTTTTAAAACCGTTTTTTGCTGCGTTTTTATCCAGGCTGTGTTGGTATTGAAGCTTTTAAGCAAGTAATAATCATTGGTCTTTTCGAATAAAATTTTTGCTTCTTCCAGCTCATACCTGTTTTTTTCAGAAAAGGCAGCCCAGCTTTCAACAGCCTGTTTTTCGGCGGTGGTTGCTTCACCTGAGAGGTATTTTGCTACCAAGTCCCATCCGGGTTTTTCTATGGAATGTTTTGTTTTCATCTGTTTTAATGACAACTGATTTAAAATTTACCCTGAAGCGGAAGTGTAAAATATTCAGAAAATAACCAGAAAATCGCGCAGTTTATCCCGTAACGTTTTAATTGCCAGTCCCATTTGAGTTTCTACTGTTTTTATGGAGATATTCATTTTTTCGGCAATTTCGCGGTATTTTAAACCTTCCTGCCGGCTTAACCTGAATATTTCCTGTCGTTTTTCCGG
>JAZBNQ010000051.1:0-11688 GCA_036350775.1 Mariniphaga sp. | reverse complement strand
GGAAATGACTGAATTTGTACAAAACCACCTGGGCCCTAAATTGGAAGCCGACGGACATAATGTAAAAATCCTCGGCTTCGACCAAAACCGCGATGAGCAACTGAAAATTTGGGTAGATGTGATGTTTGCCAATGAAGAAACCAGTAAATATTTCGATGGAACGGCTGTTCATTGGTATGCAAGCACTTACGAATATTTTCCTGAAGCGTTGCAATATGCTTACAACAAAGCTCCCGGCAAGCACCTCATCAACACCGAGGCCTGCATTGATGCCCAGGTTCCGCGCTGGAACGACGATGCCTGGTACTGGTCGAAGGAAGCCACCGACTGGGGCTGGGACTGGGCGCCCGAAGACCAGAAACACTTACATCCCAAATATGTTCCTGTGTTTCGGTATGCCCGCGATATTATCGGCTGCCTTAATAATTGGGTAGATGGCTGGGTGGACTGGAACATGGTGCTCGACAGGCAAGGCGGCCCCAACTGGGCAAAAAACTGGTGCGTTGCTCCGGTAATTGTTGATCCGGAGCAGGATGAAATTTACTTAACACCGCTTTATTATACCCTGGCTCATTTCAGCAGATACATCAGACCCGGTGCTGTCAGGATTGGGTTTGAAAATACCAGCGATAACGTGATGGTAACTGCTGCCCGTAATCCCGATGGAAGTATTGCTGTAATTATCCTCAATACTAATGAAGAAGCAAAAGGAATTCAACTTTCCTTAAATGAAAAGTCAGTTGAATTTGCCATTACCGGAAAAGCGATACAAACCATTTTGATAAAAAAGGAATATTACCTCTGACTATTATTTATAACTTAAAATCAATAAATTATGTCGAAACATGTAACACCGCAAAAAGACAGGGTCCCCCTGGGGCAAAAAGCAGCCTTTGGAGCAGGGCATTTAGTCAACAACTTATTACCCGGTGCGTTAGGGGTTTTCGCCTTCTTTTTGCTAACAGCCTTTGGTATGGATCCCTTTCTGGCGGGGCTACTCGGAGGACTACCCCGGTTTTTTGATGCCATAACCGACCCAATAATGGGTTACATAACAGATAATACAAAATCGAGGTTTGGCCGTCGAAAACCATACATTTTTGTAGGTGCCATTCTTAGCGGTGTTTTGTTTGCCGTTTTGTGGCAACTCAATCCCGAAAACTCTCAAATGTACAATTTCTGGTATTTTCTGATTCTATCCATGGTGTATTTGATTGGAAACACCATGTTTTCCACTCCCCTTATCGGATTGGGTTACGAAATGACTTCGGATTACAACGAGCGTACCCGCTTAATGGGTTTTTCCCAAACCCTTGGTCAGGTAGCCTGGATGATCGTACCCTGGTTTTGGGTACTTATTGCCAACCCCAATTTATTCGAAACTCAGGCCATTGGAGTTCGCAGACTGGCAATAATTGTTGGTGGCATTTGTATGATTCTGGGGATGTTGCCTGCTCTGGTTTGCAAAGAAATTGACCAGGCAAATCTGAGCAACCGGGATGAACTCACCCTGAAAAATATTTTTAAAAACCTTAAAAGTTTGCTGAACAACATGGTGTTGATTTTTAAGAACACCACATTCGTAAGGCTTTGCGGGGCAACGTTTCTGGTTTTTAACGGCTTTCAAATGGTAGCATCGTTCAGTTACTTCATCATAGTTTTTTATATGTTCAAAGGCGATTATGGTACTGCCGGCTCCTGGCCTGCCTGGTTCTCAACAATAAGCGCTGTGTTCACTGCATTTTTAATTATTCCGGTAATTACCTGGATGGCAAACAAATGGGGAAAAAGAAATGCATTCATTTATGCCACAGCTATTTCCATAGTGGGGTATGCGCTGAAATGGTGGGGTTTCAATCCCGATAATCCCTGGTTAATGTTTATGCCCTTACCATTTATGGTATTTGGAATTGGCGGGTTGTTTACCCTGATGATGAGTATGACTGCCGATGTATGTGACCTTGACGAGTTAAATAATGGTATGCCCCGCAAGGAAGGAACCTTCGGAGCCATATACTGGTGGATGGTGAAACTGGGACAAGGACTTGCACTGGTTTTGGGTGGTTTGGTGCTGAAACTGGTAGGTTTCGACCAGCTTGCTGCCCAGCAAACAACCGATACAATTACTAACCTGAGACTTGCCGATATTTTTGTACCTGCATTTACTGCCGGCCTGGCAATTTGGGTGATGTGGGGTTACGACCTAACCGAGAAAAAAGCCAGGGAAATTAAGGACGAATTGGTAAGAAGAAGAGGGGAACTTTAATTGCTTCTATCCGTTAAATCATTTTAATATTAATCTTAATAATTAGAAATATGTCATTCAGACCCGATCAATTTTTAAGTTTCAGGAAGTCAAAACAAACTGATAAGGGACATCCCCTTGAAAAAAAATCAGAAGAAGAAATCAGAAACCTTTTCCTGGAAATTCTGTATGGAGGAGTTCATGGTTTTTGCTTCAGTTTGTATGAGGATGGTCAAAAGCCCGGTGACATTATTTCAGACGGGCAAATCAGGCGCCGTATGCAGCTTTTAAAACCTTACACGCAATGGATACGATCATTCTCATGTATCGAAGGAAACGAACTCATTCCCCAAATTGCCAAAGAATTGGGAATCAAAACCCTGGTTGGGGCCTGGCTGGGAACCGATGAGGAAAAGAACCATCAGGAAATTGAAAATTTGATTCAACTCGCAAAAGACGGTTTTGTGGACATTGCTGCAGTTGGAAACGAAGTACTTTACCGTAACGATTTACCTAAAGAAAAGCTGCTGGAAACCATCAGCCACGTAAAAAATGCTATTCCGAATATTCCCGTGGGCTATGTGGATGCCTATTACGAATTTGTTCAGCACCCCGAAATAACCGAACTCTGCGATGTGATTCTTTGCAATTGTTACCCGTTTTGGGAAGGAACTGACTACAATTATTCCCTTCAGCACATGCAGCAAATGTACCGTCAGGCTGTTGAAGCTGCAAAAGGGAAACGGGTGATTATTACTGAAACCGGATGGCCTAGTCAGGGCGAATCGTTGGGCAATGCTGTTCCCTCACACATAAACGCGCTGAAATATTTTGTAAATACCCAGCTTTGGGCAATCGATGAAAATATTGAGATTTTCTATTTCGCCTCGTTCGATGAATCGTGGAAAGTTGGTGCTGAAGGCGTTGTAGGCGCCTACTGGGGAATCTGGGACAAACATGAAAAGCTTAAATTCTAATATGGACACATTCAAAGCTTTAAATAGTATTCTGGGAAAAGCGCTCTGCTATTCGGGCTTCCGTGAGGGACAGCATCCGGGCGGAAAATTTCCAACCTACGATGAGGTAAAGGAAGACCTGTTGCTCCTGCATAAACACTGGAAATACCTGCGGCTTTACGATTGCGACCAACACGCTGAAACCGTGCTGGAAGTCATCAAAAAAGAAAAGTTGGATTTTAAGATCATGCAAGGCGCATTTATTGATGCCGAAATGAATAATTTCAATTGCCCTTGGGGAGGTGGAACCTATTCCGAAGAGGTATTAATGCAGAATTGCTTAAGCAACCGAAAGAAAATTTCGAGGTTAATTGAATTGGCCGGCCAGTACCCCGATATCATCTTTTCGCTTTCGGTTGGCAACGAGGCCTGCGTAGAATGGACCGACCATTATGTAGCAGAAAAAAAGGTAATTGAATACGTAAAACAAGTAAAAGGAAATGCAGCCCAACCCGTTACTTTTTGCGAAAACTACGTGCCCTGGCTATACAAATTAGATAAACTTGCCGAAGTAGTGGATTTTATTTCTATCCACACATACCCGGTTTGGGAATACAAGCACATTAACGAAGCACTGGAATATTCAAAGGAAAACTACTATTCGGTTGCCCGAAAATATCCGGATAAACCGGTAATAATTACCGAGGCAGGCTGGGCAACAAATTCAAACGGTCGAGGAATAAATCCCGAAAATGTAAACGAAGAATATCAGAAAATATACTATGAAATGCTGATGGACTGGGTGCAGAAAGAAAAAATTCTCACCTTTTTCTTCGAAGCTTTCGACGAATCCTGGAAAGGTTCTCCCGAGCCGTTGGAACCGGAAAAACACTGGGGACTATTTTACATCAACAGAACACCCAAAATGGCAATCAAAAATTTAATAAAAAATAAAATATAATGTCTGATTATCTTACGTCTGTACAATAAATACTAATTATTCATTTAAAATTTTAATAAAATGTCTTCAGAAATAATAATTATAATCATTGGTGCAATACTTATTCTTATTGCAATTGCTGACAGCATAAAAATTAATGGCTCCTCTTTGAATTTAGTGGATATTAAAATAAAAATTCCGATTGGAGTGCTGGGTGTCTTGTTACTGTTTTATGGTGCTTACGCTTATGGGGGTGCTAACTTGCCAGGTCAAATTGAACAACCGGCAACAGGAAACAAAGCACAGATTGAATATCCTGTGCAACGTGTACAGGTTCTGTACCCGGTTGAAAATGATTCAGTCGAATGCAGAATTTTAACATCCGGCGTATATCCGGAATCTCATGATAAAGATATTTGGGTTCTGTTAAAACCAACTGACAACAGATATTATCCTCAATCTGACCATACCAATACTTCGTATAAAAGAAAAGGCGAATGGCAGGTTATAACCCGGTTCGGAGGCGATAAAGGAGAAC
This sequence comes from Mariniphaga sp., assembly GCA_036350775.1. Taxonomy (GTDB): domain Bacteria; phylum Bacteroidota; class Bacteroidia; order Bacteroidales; family Prolixibacteraceae; genus Mariniphaga. The sequence goes on along the minus strand of JAZBNQ010000051.1, from coordinate 7,009 downwards.
GATATGAAATCATTGTTTATGAAACTGATTCAACTGCTTCTCAGTTTTTTAGTGCTACAATTCAAAAATGGAAAGATGCACTTTCATATCCCGGTCTTGAATATGATCAGATTCCCGAAGGAGCCAGGGAAGTTGACAGATTAAGCGTTTTTTTAAAGGAGAATTGCAGGGGTGTATATTAATTGGTACCATGCATTCTGTTAAATCTATATAAAATGAATACGTATCCTATCTATTAAAATAAAAAGGTACCATGTTAAAAAAAGCTGTTGTTGAACCAACGGCTTTTTTATTTATATTGCATGGTATTTCACAATAATTTTATCCGTTCCATTGAAAAAAATAACATCATATTTTATTCTTTTTTTGACGGGTATTTTTTTGGTTTCTGCTCAAATTATACCTGAAAAAGGTGTACCGCTGCTGAAAAGTTTCAATCCAATGCAATACCACAACAAAGGCAAGATATGGGACATAAAAACAGCGCCAAACGGTATGGTTTATATGGCTGCAGATAAGGGTTTGCTGGAATACGACGGAAAAACATGGAACAGTTTTACAGGCAGCAATGGGTTTACACGTTCAGTACTGGTTGTAAATGATTCGTTGATTTATACTGGTTCCGACCTCGACTTTGGAGTCTGGAGAAAAAACATCTATCAAGGGTTCGATTACAGTTCATTGTATCCGTTTCAGAAAGATTTACAGGAAATTAGCGAAGAATTCTGGGACGTTCATCAACTAAACGATGATATTATATTTGTTTCATCCAGGAATATTTATTTATACAAAAACCAGCAATTGGTCAAGATCGCAGCTCCGTCAAAATTTACGGGTAATTTTTGGTTAAACGATTCATTGTACTTTGCCGACGAAAAACTTGGCATGTTTGTTTTTGACGATTTTTCCCTTCAGACTGTTTTCGAATATCCGGAAAATACAAAATTCGAGATTGTAGGAATGTATGAGCATGCAAAAAAACTAATAATCGTAACACGTGACAATGGATTGTATCAGTTTGTTTCAGGCAAGTTGAACAGGTTGGAAGACCCTCTGTCTGAAACACTGAAAATTGCCAAAGTATTCAGTTTTGAGCAGATTGGTAAAACACAAATAGCTTTTGGAACGGTTCTGAAAGGCCTGTATATAGCTGATTTAAATGGCAAAATTCTACATCATGTTAACAGGCACAAAGGATTACCCAGCAATACTGTTTTATCATTACATTACAGTAAAGCAGGGAAATTATGGCTTGGGATGGATTATGGTGCTACTTCACTCAACCTGAAAAATAATTTTACTTATTTTTTTGATTACAGAGGTGATTTTGGCACGGGTTATACTGCTTTGCTGAAAGATGACGATTTTTACCTGGGTACAAATCAGGGACTTTACCGTTCAAACTGGGAAGGATTAAATAATAATCTGGAATTTTTCAGGGTTCAGATAATACCCGATACGGAAGGCCAGGTGTGGACTTTGGAAAATATTGACAATACTATACTTATGGGACACGATAAGGGGTTATTTATTGTCAGGGAAAATACGGTTGAAAAGTTGAGCGATAAGGAAGGAGTCTGGTCAATTCTTTTGTACAAAAACTTTTTGTTAACTGGTAATTACAACGGTATTTCCATTTTTCAGAAAACAGGAAATAAGTGGTCTTTCCTAAAGAAAATGGACCTCATTTTGGGTTCATGCAATCAACTCATTCTTGAAAAAGAAAACATTCTTTGGGTGAATATTCCCAACTTTGGCGTTATAAGAGCAGTACTTGACAACGATTTAAACCCAGGCGAAAGATTAATTTTCCCTGAAGAAATTTTTGAGGGAACCGATGCTTTTCTGTTGAAAAATGAAAGTGGAATACAGGTTCTAACCAACAAATTTCAATATGTTTATAAAGACTCAGACAGAGCATTCAGCAAAGTTACACAATCGAAGGTTGCTCCCAAATTGGAAGGTCTATTACCGGGTATTTACAATTCTGTTGTTTTAAATTCCGACTATGAGTTTTACCCGGTGTTTAACGGTTTTGCGCTCAAATATCTTAGAAATAACGAGACGGTTGAACTAAAATCAAACACCTTAACGCTGCGAAAAATTGAGGCTTTCAGAAATCGGGAAGAAAAGCTGATTTTTCCGGGTGCGGAGGTTCCATTTTCCTACAATAATTTTCGGGTTGAATACATTGTACCGAATCAGGATAACGTTTTGTATCAATACAGATTAAATGATGAAACGGAGTGGGGCGAGTGGATACCCGAAAATACATTTGATTTTGTTGGACTAAGCCCAGGTGAACACGAAATCCGGGTGCGTGCTTTAGTTCAGGGTGAAATTACTGAAGAACGGGCTGTTATACTGAGTATCACTTCTCCATTGTATCGCAAATGGTATGCTTATCTTTTTTATGTATTGCTTATTTTAGCAATAATATACGTTATTGGCACCCGGCATAAAAATGCACTGAAAAAACAAAAGCATGAGATGTTGCTCAAAGAGCAAAATGCACTGCTCTTGCTAGCTGAAGAACATAAGCAGGAAATTATGCAATTGGAAAAAGAGCGATTGCAGGCAGAATACGACCAGTTGAAACATCAACTGAAAAGCAAAACCATAGAATTGGCAAACAAAGCCAGAGACAATGAAGAAAAAAACCGGCTGATTTTAGCACTAAAAGATACATGTGAAAAGGCGCAGAAAAATCCATCCATTTCTAAATTAAAACTGGCTGAAATGTCACGTACTCTGGATTCTTATTTAAATGTGGAAGACAATACATTTGAAATTCAGATGGATGAGTTACACCAGGATTTTTTTAGAAAACTGAAAGAACAGTTTCCTGCATTATCAAGCAACGATTTGCGGCTGTGTGCCTACCTGAAAATTGGGCTAAATTCAAAAGAAATTGCTGAAATTCTGAACATCCAACCTTCCAGTTCCTATATCAGTCGATCGCGTTTAAGAAAAAAACTCAACCTGGATCCCGAAGAAGATTTATATACTTTTTTGAATACCAAAATTTAACACCAGGCGAATTGTACTGCGCTAAAATTCAGGCACTTCTTTCAGAAACCGGTAACTGCTTGTCTCATAATCAATCTCACACACAAAATGCTGCAAACCATTTGAAACCACTACCCGCCCAACTTTAAGCACCATGTTGTATCGCACCACCTGATCAAACGTTTCCTGCGAAATCTTCACGCCGGGCGCTTTGAACTCGGCAATGAGCAACGGCTGTCCGTTCCTCCGGTAAACCAGCAAATCGAAGCGAAAAAGTTTTCCATTCAATTCAATCTGTTTTTCCACGGCCATTAGCGATTCGGGATATTTCTTTTCTTCAGTGAGGTATCGGATAAAATGTTGCCGCACCCACTCCTCTGGTGTCAGCAAAACAAACCGTTTGCGTACCGAATCGAAAATATATTTTTTTGTTCCTTCTGTTTTTGTCCTGAATGCGTAAACTGGTAAATTTAATTCCTGCATCGTTTTTTTTCGCTCCTTAACTTATAAACAAATATTGCAGGCCAACCGGAAAAATGTACTTTTGTGTTGGCCTGATTTTTTGAACAAAATAAACGATTCTGCTGTAATTTTAGGGAAATGAAAACAAAAAAAGAAATTGTAGATAACTGGCTGCCGCGTTATACCGGAAAAAAGCTGGAAGATTTTGGAGAATACATCCTGCTCACCAATTTTGTTAATTACGTGGAAAAATTTTCGCTTCGTTTTGAAGTGCCTATTGTGGGCAGCGATAAAAACATGCCAAATGCCACGGCAGAAGGAATTACCATCATTAATTTTGGTATGGGAAGCCCCAACGCAGCAACAGTGATGGATTTGCTAAGTGCACTGAAACCCAAAGGTGTACTTTTTTTAGGCAAATGCGGCGGCCTGAAAAAGAAAAACCAACTGGGGGATTTTATCCTGCCCATTGCAGCCATCCGCAACGAAGGAACATCATCTGACTACATGCCTCCCGAAGTTCCGGCCCTGCCTGCATTTAACATTCAAAGAGCGGTTTCGCATGTACTGCGTAACACCGGGCACGATTACTGGACCGGCGTGGTTTATACTACCAACCGCCGCGTGTGGGAATACGACGAGAAGTTTAAAAAGTACCTCCAAAAAACACGGGCAATTGCCATCGATATGGAAACGGCCACCCTTTTTACCGTAGGTTTTTCCAACAAAATTCCAACAGGTGCACTTTTACTCGTTTCTGATCAGCCCATGATTTCGGCTGGTGTTAAAACCAGCGAAAGCGATAAACTGGTTACACTGAAATATGTAGATGTACACATACAGGCTGGCATTGATGCGCTGCTCGAAATTAAAAACAACGGCTTATCTGTTAAACACTTAAAATTCTGATATGGAATTTGAAACCATAATGCAAAACCTGAAAAAAAAGGTTTTTCATCCCATTTATCTGCTTCAGGGCGAAGAACCATATTTTATTGACCAGGTTTCGAATTACATCGAGAAATATGTGCTCCCCGAAGCAGAAAAAGGATTTAACCAAACCATTTTTTACGGAAAAGACACAGAAGAACAGACCATTGCTGATACTTCGTGGCGTTATCCGATGATGGCTGAAAAACAGGTTATTATTGTAAAAGAAGCACAGAGCCTTAAAAAAATTGAAAACCTTGCACCGTATGCCGAACGGCCTATGCCCTCAACCATCCTGGTGCTCAACTTCAAATACAAAAATCTGGATGCCCGAACCAAACTATACAAAGCCATTAAATCGAAAGGTGTGATTCTTACCACAAAGAAACTTTACGAAAATAAAGTTCCTGCATGGATCGACAATTACCTGAAACAATACGAATACACCATAACTCCGCAGGCTGCCCAAATATTAACCGATTCGCTGGGCACCGAACTCAGCAAAATAGCCAACGAACTTAACAAACTGGTTATAGCAGTTAAAAACACAAACAAAATTACACCCGAACATATCGAAAAAAACATAGGGCTGAGCAAAGATTTCAACGTGCTTGAGCTGCAGGATGCCCTGGCCGGCAAAAACATACTTAAAGCCAACAAAATAATAAACTATTTTGGAGCCAACCCGCAGCAACACCCTATACAAATGACCATCGCCACACTTTTTGGCTATTTCTCCAAAATATTTGCCTACCACTTTTTAAATGACAAATCGGAACAAGGTGCAATTCAAACCATGGGCGGACATCCTTTTTATATCAAAAAAATTATTGCGGCTTCCAAAAAATACAATCCTACCAAACTATACGATATTATGGGAATTTTACGCGAATATGATTTAAAAAGCAAAGGAATGGGGGTTTCTACACTAACCGATCAAGCCGAACTGCAAAAAGAAATGATTTATAAAATTTTACACTAATGATAACATACCTGATTATTGGAATAACCGCTGTCGTATCCTTTCTGGCTTTTCAGAATGTTTCGCTCATGGAAAAACTCCAGTTTAATGCGGCACAAGTGGTTCACCGGAAACAATATTACCGTTTAATTTCTCATGCATTTGTGCATGTTAGCTGGACCCACTTAATTGTTAATATGTTGGTATTGTACTTTTTCGGCAGAAATGTGGAGAGTTACTTTGGTTACTTTTTCGGGAATAGAGCTGAAATTTATTTTGTAGTACTTTACATTGGTGGTATGTTGGTTTCCAATATATGGAGCCTCATAAAACATCAAAACGATTACTATTATAACGCTGTTGGCGCCTCCGGCGCAGTATCTGCAGTGCTTTTTACTTTCATTTTTCTCGATCCCTGGGAAATGCTTTACCTGTTCGCAATCATTCCAATTCCGGGAATCGTATTCGGGGCAGGCTACCTCATCTATTCCTACCAGATGGGCAAACGAAAATCAGACAATGTGGCCCATGACGCACACTTTCTGGGAGCAGTTTTTGGGTTTGTATTTCCTATTATTTTGAAACCTGATCTGTTTAGCCGGTTTATTGAACTTTTACCAAATTTCTGAAAAATGAAAATTGAGGCAACCACGCCAGAGCAATACATCGAACAACTTCCTGAAGACAGAAAGGAATACATTTCAAAACTCAGAAAAGTAATCCTTGAAAATCTGCCCAAAGGATTTGCCGAAGAAATGAGTTACGGAATGATTGGCTATGTAGTGCCTAAATCGGTTTACCCGGCAGGATACCATGCCAATCCCGAATTGCCGCTCCCGTTTATAAATATTGCCTCTCAAAAAAATCACATTGCGGTTTATCATTCAGGAATATATGCCGATAAAAACCTGATGGACTGGTTTCTTCAGGAATATCCCAAACATAGCAAAACAAAACTGGACATGGGTAAAAGTTGTCTGAGGTTTAAAAAACCTGAACATATTCCTTTTGAATTAATTGGCGAACTGGCAGGAAAAATGACAGTGAAAAAATGGGTGGAAATCTATGAGAAAAATTTGAAACATTAGGAAACAGCTAAAACCGATTTGCGGCCAGAAAATGAAAAATGATCAATGTATTTTTATTTTAGGCAATTGGAATTCAATGAAATTTTAGAGTTAATTCAAAATTTCTTACCCAAAAAGTGCGGTAAAAAAAGAAAAACTCCACCCCTTCAGCATGTAAAAATTACAGATAATCAATGCAATTATTTTTAGAAGCATAATACCGGAGCCTTTCAGTTTGCCCAAAAACAATCATCAAGAAACGGATGTTATATTCAATAAAGTGAATAAAATTTTATCATCGCATGAAAAGGGAGCGAAACAAAAAAGAACTGTCCTCTGAAGCGCAGACTGCATTGTTAAGCACACTGAAAACCCGGTTTGAAAAAAATAAAAACCGACACAGTGGAATTGAATGGGCCAGCGTGGAATCCAGGTTGCAATCCTGTCCCGGAAAGTTTTGGTCGCTATCCCAAATGGAAGAAACCGGCGGCGAACCGGATGTAATTTCCCGGGATGAAAAAACCGGCGAATTCATTTTTTTCGATTGCGCGAAGGAAAGTCCCAAAGGCCGTCGCAGCGT
>JAZBNQ010000050.1:0-2201 GCA_036350775.1 Mariniphaga sp. | reverse complement strand
CAAATAATTTAGTGCACCGATAATTCCTTTTCCTTTTCCGCCCTGCCAGGTAGGATCTCCTTCGTTCCAGTCGGCCAGGTGCGGCTCGTATTTGTGCAAATCTTTTTTCGGATCGGCCTCTCCCTCGCGCACCTCAGTTTTCAGGCTGAACCGCGCGGTTTGGTCGAAGTCGGCAAAAGCCAGAAAATTTTCCGGGCTGTCGGCACCGTTTTTAATCCAGATTTCTTCGGAATTCTGAAATGTGAAATAGCCATTTCCACCATTTACAATTCGTCCTTTTGCGCGAAAATCGACTCCGGTTTTATCAAACGGTTCAATGGTAAAATTCCCTTCAGCTCCATCCGGGCCAACGGATTCACCCGAGTTTTCGCCCTCTTTAACCACAATGTCTTTTCCTTTGCGGAAAGCGATTTTGTATTGCCATTCGCCGGGTTCATCGGGCCGGAACCGGATTTTCCAGATATTACCTGCTTCCGCCGACGTTTCGGCTGCATGGCCGTCGGCAGCAAAAAAACCGGGCACGGTGTAGCTTTTGTTTCCGTTGGTGAACGTCGCTTCCAATTTGTAATCCAGGAATGGGTTTTCTTTCGCCCATTCCGAGGTTTCCGGGCCTGAAATGACCAGTGTAACTTTATGCCACTGTTTCATTTTGCCTTCAATCTGAACTGCATTTTGTGCTGGGTTTTCGCATGAAAGGATTAAAAAAATCAGTAAAAGGTAAATCAGGTTTTTCATTTTTTATTGAATTTTAATTGTGTAAATAACTTATTAAACTGAACATTAAACTTTGAACTCTGGACTCTGAACTCCAGTTCCCTCCGGCATTCCGGTTTCTGCCGATTTGTACACTGCTTCCTGAACGGCCAGACTTTTCAGGTAGTCGGGGCCATTCGTTTCAAACTCTTCTCCGCTTAGCAGACAATCAATAAAATGCCGCTGAGTGGCATAAACACAATCACCGGCGAAATTGACAGGTTGCATTTTGTAGGGATGTTCTTTTTCCTTTTCCCCCAGTTTCTGAATGGTGATTTTCCCGTTGGAATACAACCGGATAGTGCCGTTGGTTCCGTCCACCTGAAATTCGCCAAAAGTCAGGCGTGGATTTTCGTAGTTCGGTTCGTTGTAGCGGTTGGCGTCCCAAAGGGCAAGCAGTTCCGGGTTTTCGAATTCGAAATTCACCAGTGCAAAATCTTCGCCGGCAATCACCGGATTCAGTTTTCGCAGGTAAGCAAAAACGCGCTTGATTTCTCCGCCCAGGTACCGGAACGTGTCGATAAAATGGATGCCGTTTTCATAAACAATCAATCGCGGATAGTCACGGAAGTAGGGTTGACGGGGAATGTATGCATTTTTACCCCAGCCGTCGCCCATTCGTTTGCGCCAGTTCATAAAATGTACTTTCCCGATTTCTTCATGCAGAAGAAGCCTTTTTATTTCGCGGTGCCAGGGCTGAAACCGCCAGTTTTCGTGCACCATAAACCGAATGCCGGAGTTGGCTGCGTATTCCACGATTTTTTTTCCTACATCGAAAGTGGGTGCCAGCGGTTTCTGGCAAATCACATCAATGCCGCGATCGGCTGCAAACTTTGTCATTTCGAAGTGGGTTTCCGGCGGGGTGATGATATCCACAAAATCGGGCTTTTCTTTTTCTATCATCTCCCGGTAATCGGTGTAATGATTTGGAATGTTGTACTTTTCCATGTATGGCAAAGCCTTTTCCGGGTCGCGGTTGCACATGGCCGTAATTTTCACTTCGGGAATCCGGGTCCAGGCTTCGTATTGAAACGGACTGAAATACCCGGCGCCAATGCCAACGCCTTTCAATTTTCTCATGATTGTTCGGTTTCAGTTAACTGTTCAATTGGAGTTAACTCAAGTTTTCTGAACTCCACTTCGGAACCTTCAGCCTGAACTGCAATTTGCCCCTTTGAGGCAGTGCAGTCGTAGCCATAATTGACCAAATCGCCGTTCACCCAAACTTTTATTTCCCTGCCCACACATTCGGTGATCATTGTATTCCATTCACCAACCGGGTTTTCAGAATCGTCGGTCAGGTTTAAAATCCTGCGTTTTTTTCCTTCGGTAATTCCCCATTCTTCTTTAGGGCCGCGGCGTTCCTCCATGTTGGGAACGGTAATGTCTTCCACAATACACCAGAAATCGCCGGCGTTTTCGTGCATCATCTGCACTTCCAGCGATTT
>JAZBNQ010000049.1:0-3324 GCA_036350775.1 Mariniphaga sp. | reverse complement strand
TTCAGGTAGTTGCAGGTTATAATAATAATCCTTGCCTTCCGATGGTTTTTTTGCAAATTTGATTTTTTCACCGGGTAAAAGCCAGTTCCCGAAGACTGACATGTAGATTAACCCGAAAAGGGAAATAAAAAGGCCAATTTTGCCCAATTCGAAAAGGTGAAAACCTGCTCTTCCCGATTCCAGCATCAGCCCATGAACCACAAGGTTCGACGAAGTGCCAATCAGGGTGCACATGCCGCCAAACGTGGCTGCAAACGAAAGGGGAATCAGGAATTTTTTATAGGATAATTTCATGATTTCGGCCCAGCGAATAAGTATGGGCGCAAAATTCACCACAATGGGCAGGTTGTTCAGAAAGGCCGAAAAAACAGCCACAGGTAACATCAGGCGGGGCAGCATAAAAGCCATCGGATTCCTTTTTCGCGGAAGATAGGATTTGGCCAGCCTCGTCATCAGCCCCGATTGTTTGATGCCTTCGTTTACCAAAAAAAGCACGGCAATGGTTATCAATCCGTCGTTTGAAAAACCGGCTATCAATTCCTGGTCAGTTATAATGCCGGTAGCCATAAAAATGACTGCTGCGCTAAGCAGGATTAATCCGGGGCGCATTGCTTCCGTTATAAAAGCTACCACCAGAAAAAGGAAAACAGCAAGTACAATCCAGGCTTCAAAAGTCATAAACTAAAAGTACTGTTTTGAATGAATAATTCTGAATATTTCTGCAAAAATTCTGTCGTGTTAAAAAACTTCAGTCCCAAAAATAATTGAAATGAATGAAAAATTTGATGAATCAGGTATTTATTAATACTGACAAAACGCTGATAGCTGGCATAGACCTGAAGTAAATATGCTTTATGAATTGCAATTCAACAAAGGGTTGCAACCCTTTGTTGAAACAGCGCGTTTTTCAATTTGTATGTTATAACTTAAATGCCTGATTCAACTAAAATATTTGTTAACGGCTGTGTTTCAGTTTGTCGTTTGCAAAATAGGGATTGAAATTATAAACCGAATGTTCTGCATAGGGAACATCTGTTTCAGGCAGGTATTTTTTCAGATTCTCCATCTCATTTTCCGATGCTGCTTTTTGTGCCAGGTTATCCCATTCGTTGGAATCGGCGGTGTGGTCGTAAAACTCCTCCGAACCGTCGCTGTATCGGATGTAGCGGTAATTTTCCGTCCGCACGCCGTGGTTGCCCCAGCCGTAGGTTGTTAAAGCAAACTCCCCGGCAGTTTCGGTTTCACCCCTGAGCAGCGGGGCCAGGTTCACTCCTTCATTTCGCTGGTAAGCATCCAGCCCGCACAAATCGATCAGGGTAGGATAGATGGACAACATTTCGGAAGGGGATTGAATAACCTTCCCTTGTTCAATGCCCGGACCTGCGAAAATCAGCGGGGCATTGGTGGCTTCTTCCCACAGGCAGTGTTTGGCAAACGTCCCTTTTTCGCCCATCCGGTAACCGTGGTCGCTCCAAAGCACAACAACTGTGTTTTCGGCATATTGGCTGTTTTCAAGGGCCTTTAGTATTTCACCAACATAAAAATCCACGAACGAAATACAAGCCAGGTATGCCTGGATCATTTTGGGCCATTCGCCGCTTTCAATGGCCCATTGTGTGGTTGGCATCATGGGCATGTCGTCAATTTCGCGGGCAATGGCCGGTAAATCGTCCAAATCACTTTCCAGGTATGGTGGAGTTTTTATGTTTTCCAGCGGGTGCAAGTCGAACCATTTTTGCGGAACATACCATGGTACATGCGGCCGGAGAAATCCTACTGCGAGGAAAAACGGCTGGTCGTAATCGCGGTTCAGGCGTTCAATTGTCCATTGGGCCGACTGATAATCGGGCATCAGCGAATCGGCTTCGGGAAAAGCGCCCCAATCGGTGCTGGTGCGGGAATACCCTTCTTTACCGGGCTGTCCCGACCAGACAAACCGCTCTGCAGGAAGCGGTCCAAATCCGCGCACCCGGCCACCCGATTCGTCAAAAACACCATCCGGGGCGTGTTCATGAAATATTTTGCCAATGCCCATGGTATGGTACCCATTGTTTTTAAAATATTCAGGAAGGAAAACGATGCCCCTGGTTGAGGGATTATCCTGGTTGATTAGATCGTCGTCAATCATTCCGTAAATGCCGGTGGTGGAAGGCCTCAACCCGGTCATGAGCGACGCGCGCGATGGTCCGCACAACGGTGCCTGGCAGTGGGCGTTGGCAAACAAAACTCCCTGTGCCGCCAGCCGGTCGATATTCGGAGTTCTGGTGTTGGGATGCCCGTCCATACACCCCAGCCAGTCGTTCAGGTCGTCGATGCAAATCATGAGGACGTTGGGCTTCTCCTGCACCGGTGGATGTTCCCGGCAGGAAAATGTTAAAACCGAAATGCAGAAGGTTAAAAAGAAGGCTGTTTTATTGTTCATGGTAAAAACTGAAAAAATGGATATAATTTTTTCAAAGATAGGGGAATTGGAAAATGAACCTGATTCTGGCGGATAAATTTCAAATTTATTTTATCGTTTGGTTTGAGCCACAAAGCCTTATTTTTTTTCTGACTTCCTCTTTCATGGCCAGTTTTCCGGCCTCCAGGTATTTTCTTGGGTCAATGACATCCGGATTCTTATCAATATACTGTTTTACTGCTTCAGAAAAACTTTGAATGAGGCAGGTTCCCACATTAACTTTACATATTCCGTTTAAAATACCTTTTCTGACCGACTCTTCCATTACTCCCGAAGAGCCATGCAACACCAGCGGTATTTCAGGAATTTCCCTGTTTATTTCTTTTAATCGCTCAATATCCAGTACAGATTGATTAGCACACTGGGAATGAACGGAGCCAACAGCTACAGCGAGTGAATCCACGTTGGTTTCCCGAATAAAAGTCCTTGCCTGGGCAGGATTTGTAAGCATTTCCTGAAGTTCGGCTTCAGTAACTCCATGTAACGGCACTTTTCCCAATTCGGCTTCCACAGGAATTCCACGGAGGTGGGCTATTTTGCTTATTCTTTTCGACTGAATTACATTCTCATTAAAAGGCAGGGACGAGCCATCGAACATTAAAGAGGTAAATCCGTTTGCCAGGCAAATTATATTTTGATCCACCGTTTTTCCGTGGTCGAAATGCATAACTACCGGAATGTGTGTGCTTTCTGCCAAAGCTTTAATCATTTTTGAAAGTACGGAAATGCCCGCATAATTAATAGCGCCCTGGCTAACCTGGATGATAACAGGGGCATTTTCTTCGGTAGCTGCTTCTATAACTGCCTTTGCCATTTCGAGGTTATTGATATTGAATGCACCAACAGCATATTTATTTTCGAGG
>JAZBNQ010000048.1:0-9333 GCA_036350775.1 Mariniphaga sp. | reverse complement strand
GGCATTGGAACCATGCGAAACATGAAATCGGTTTTCAAAGATATTTTTCTGCCAGTCTGGACCTGCAGGGCTTACACCCTTAAAGAGAAATACAACATCTGGAAATCGAAAATCCTGTTTCTGCCAAAAACAGACCTGAAAAACCAGGCTCTTTTAACCGATTTTCCCGAGGTTTATCCCGAAATTAAAGTGCCTGTTTATTTTATGTGCGGCAAATACGATTTGACTGTAAATGTTGATTTGTCGAGGGATTATTACAACCTGCTTCAGGCGCCGCTGAAAGGGTTTTACACGTTCGAAAATTCAGCACATGGTCCACTGTTTGAAGAACCTGAGCGGTTCAGGGAAATTCTGGAAAAAGACATATTAAATCTGAACCCAATAAATTAGCTATCATATTAATACCAGTTGATTATGAATACAAAAAAATCACTCTTAAATGCCCCCGTAGAAAATTTAAACAAGAATAGCTTTAAAATCAGTTTGCGGGCACTGATTCCGTTTTTTCTCATCACTTTTGGGCTGGCCTGGGGAATACTGGGGCTATATATTTTTCTGTCCGACCAAATGACAAAACTATTCGGCCAGCTTACCGGACAACATCCCCTATTTTTTCTTGCGGTTTATGCCCCTGCAATCGGGGCTGTGGTCGTAGTTTATACAAAAACCGGCGGCAAAGGACTGAAACAATTCTTTTCAAGATTAGGATTGTGGCGCTGTTCTTTTTCGTGGTACGCATTTTTGCTGGCAGGAATTCCGCTGGTATTTTTTGGCGGCTCGTACCTTAAAGGAAACCTTTTTACCGATCCGTTTCCTTTTAACTCCACAATTTCTGTTGTTGTTGCGTTATTGCTTGCCGCCATAAAAGGACCGGTTGAGGAATTTGGGTGGCGAGGAATTGTTCTTCCCCTGCTTCAACGAAAACTGGCACCTGTTTGGGCAGCGCTGCTACTCGGAATTATTTGGGGAATCTGGCATTTACCCGCGTTTCTTTTAAGCGGAACACAACAAAGCAACTGGGATTTTGCACCGTTTTTTGCAGGTTGTATGGCTTTGAGCGTAATTGTAACTCCTTTGTTTAATGCATCAGGAGGCAGCATTCTGCTTTCGGCATTTTTCCATTTTATGGTAATGAATCCCCTCTTTCCCGATGCCCAGCCCTACGATACTTACATTCTTTTGCTAATTGCTATCTTTATTGTTTTGAACAACAGAAAAACAATGTTTTCAACAGAGGGGGCAGTTACAAAAGTTGTACCCGGCGAAATGACCGATAGAACCAAATAAATTTTCAATCCACCAGGTAAAAACAAAAAAAATGACAACAGGAAATTTTACAAAAAAAGAAAGAAACAGGAAAAGGACTTGTGGTAGTTACAAAATTCAATTTGCCTTTTTTCTTCTTTTCCTGTTTGTATTCCTGAATTTTACGCTTCGGGCTGCAAGTCCAAACCAAATTGGAATTCAAAAGGCTCAGTTAAAAACCGAATTTCAGCAAACTCTCGATTCTTTAGTCAGTTGTTTTGGTATTCCGGGGGCAACAGCTGCGTTTGTTCTGCCTGACGGAACGACTAAGGTTGCTGCAACCGGTTTTTCGGATTTGGAATCGAAAACAAAAATGACCAAGCAGTCACGCATGCTTGCTGCCAGTATTGGTAAAACCTTTGTTGCGGCAACCGTAACATCACTTGCATTTGAAGGAGCCATAAATCTGGATGAACCTGTATCAAAATGGTTTGGAAACCGGCAATGGTTTTCACGCTTGCCAAATTACAATCAAATAACTGTGCGCCATTTACTTACTCATACTGCTGGCTTGCCCGACCATGTTTACCAGGAAGAGTTTGCCAGGGAAGTTTCACTGAATTGGAGAGAAAAAGACAATCTTTTTACACCTGAAGAGTTAATTGAATTTATCCTGGACCTGCCTCCGCTGTTTGAGGCCGGAAAAGATTTTGCCTATTCTGATACCGGATATATTCTGCTTGGTCTTTTAATTGAACAGGTTACCGAAAAAAAAGTGTTCGATGTAATCACAGAAAAATTTCTTATGCCATTTAACCTTGATCTGACAACGCCATCCGATAATCGGCTTTTGAAAAATCTTTCAGCGGGATATACAGCAAAGGATAATCCGTTTGGATTCCCTGAAAAAACAACATCCGGCGGAGTGATGTGCTGGCACCCTGGCCTGGAGTGGACAGGAGGAGGATTTGTCAGCAATTCTGAAAACCTTGCACGCTGGGGATGGATTCTTTTGAGTGGAAAAGCCATGCCACATTCATACCTCGAAGAGCTGTTAAAAGCTGTTTCGACCAGCAAAGAATCAAACAAAAATCAATACGGCGCCGGAGTGGCAATTTACAGAAACAGCCCGCTGGGAGATATATACGGCCATAGCGGATGGATTCCCGGATACTGCTCGAGCATGCGTTATTATCCTGATTATGGTATTGCAGTTGCATTCCAGATAAATACTGATATTGAAATCGTTGGCTCGCAAAGCCGGGTTTTACATGAAATTGAATCATGCCTTGCTAAAGTTGCAATAAAACAACTGAATCGCTAATTCCAAAAAAAATGAATAGAAAATGAACCTGCCTGGCAATTTCATTACGAAATAATTTTAAAACCAAACAAACCTATTCAAGTCTCACATTTACGTGTTCAAAATAAATTCATGCACTTTCATCCAATTAATTTTAGTTTTATGAATTAGCTTGATTATTTTTATTCCTGTTATTGAATCAATTTTTACATATGCTATTCAATCAAATTCATAAATTCTTCTCCTTTAGCAAGCTGTTTAAGCTGGTTTTTGGAATGGCTGTAATCGTTCAGCTTATTGTAATTACCTACAATCATTTTACCGGGTACCACGAATTGCATGGTCTCAATGCATTTTTTCTCAGGGTAATCAGAGGAATTTTTTACAGTATGGTTGCCGGTTTTGCACTTTCATACGCAGATCTTCTGGTAATACAATACCTGAACAAAAAATTCCAGTGGCGCGAAGGAGCGCTGAAAAGAGCATTTATACAATTCGCTCTCATGTTTTTGATTGCCGCTACGGTTTCTTCGCTGCTAACAACTTTTGCCCACTGGGTAAATAACTATCCGCAAGGGTTACAGAATGTTCTGTTTAACAACATGCTTATTTATGCTGTGGTAAACGCCTTTTTTATGTCAATTCTTGAAGCCTGGATTTACCTCGATGAAAGTTTGAAGGAAAAAGTTAAAGCCGAAAAACTTCAGCAGGAACTTATTTCTGAAGCGGCCAGCCGGGCAAGGTACGAAGCGCAAATACAAATGGAGGAAGAGAAAAACAAGTATGCCCAAAAATTGATTGAACAGGAAAAAGAACTGAACCGCCATCTTGAAGATGAAATAAAAAAAAGGGAAATAATCACCAACCAGCTAAACGAAAGCCGCGTACAGTTAAACAGCATTCTTACCAACCTGGCCGGAGCTGCCTACCGTTGCTATTTCGACGAGCAGTACACCATGAAATACATTAGTGAGAAAATTTTTGATATTTCAGGCTACCATGCAACCGAATTTATAAACAATGCCGAAAATTCATTTGCAGCCATTATTCATCCCGATGATCAGAAATTTTGCAGGCAAAATATTAAGGACGCTGTTTTGAAAAAAACGGCATACGAATTTGAATACAGGATAATTCATAAAAACGGAGAAGTTATTTGGGTAAGCGAAAACGGAAAGGGTATTTATAATGCCAATGATGAACTGACCTATTTGGACGGGATTATTATTGACATTACCAAAAGGAAAAAAGCCGAATTTGCTGCTGCCGAAAGCAAACGCAATTATAAAGAATTAATGGATCTTCTCCCGCAACCTATTTTTGAGCTCGATATCGATGGAAATATTCTGTTTGTAAATGACTCGGGTAAAGATTTCTTTGGAATTGTTTTGCCTGAAAACCCTGATGAAAAAATTTCGGCGCTTCAGTTTATGGTGAAGGAAGATGTCCCCAGGGTTCAAAATGTTATTAAGAAACCGGATGAAACCAATCTTACTTCTCCAAACGAATATACCGTAAAAAGACCCGACGGCACACATTGTCCGGTGCTAATTTACGGTTCCCCCATTATTCGTGACGAAAAAGTTGTCGGGAGGCGCGGAATAATCATCGACATTTCGGAAAGAAAAAAACAGGAACTTAAGTTATTAAAGGCAAAGGAAGAACTGGAACGGATAAACAACACGCTGGAGCAAAGTGTTGCCGAGCGCACAAAACAGCTCACCGAAGCCAACACACAGCTGTTGAAAGTACAAAAGGAGAATTTGCAATCGCAGTTCGAGGTGTTGAAACAACAGGTTAATCCGCACTTCCTTTTTAACAGTTTGAATGTGCTGACTTCGCTCATAAAAATCGATCCCGATTTGGCCGAGTCGTTCACCGAAAGACTTTCAAAGGTCTATCGCTACGTGCTCGAAAACAAGGAGAAAGATTTGGTGAGCCTGAGCACCGAACTGGAGTTTTTAAATGCCTACCTGTTCCTGCTGGAAATCAGATTTATGAAGAAACTATTCATCGAAATTAAAATCGACAAATCGTATTCCGATTACCAGATTTTACCCATTGCCATTCAGTTGATTATTGAAAATGCCATTAAACACAATACTTTTTCGAAAGCGCAACCTTTAAAAATTGAAATATTTGTTGACCAACAGCAGCGGTTGAATATTATCAACAACCTTAATGTAAGGGAAACCAAACTTGTTTCTACGGGAGTCGGGCTTGAAAACATCAATCGCCGCTATGCTTTGGTATCGGACCAAAAGCCCGAGTTCATAAAAACAACGGAACATTTTATTGCGAAACTTCCTTTGCTGAAAACGGAAAAAATTGAAACAGATTAAAAACTAAAAACATGAATGTTGTAATAATAGAAGACGAAGCATTTGCCGCCTTGCGATTAAAAAAAATGATTCAGGATTTTAACCCCGATATAAAAATTCTTGCCGAACTGGAGTCGGTGGCTGAATCCGTGAAATGGTTCAAATCGAACCCCGAACCCGACCTGATATTTCTGGATATTCACCTGGAAGATGATTTGAGTTTTGCCATTTTCGAACAGGTAAACATTTCGAGCCCGGTTATCTTCACCACGGCTTTCGACGAATATGCCATTAAAGCATTTAAGTTAAAAAGCATCGATTACCTGCTGAAACCCATTGTGCATGAAGAACTGGCCGCTGCCTTAAAAAAATATGAACAGTTTAGCGGATTGCATCGCAACGCTGTAAATTTGCAGTCGCTTTATAACCTGTTAACGGGCAATGAAAAAAAATACAGGGAGCGTTTTTCCATTTCGGTAGGCGCAAAAATTAAAATGGTAGAAGTTGACGATATTGCCTACTTTTTTGTAATGGATAAAGGGGTTTATCTACGCACCAACCAGGGAAATACGTACAATGTCGATTTTACATTGGATAAGTTGGAAGAGATGCTTAATCCGGCAAACTTTTTCAGAATTAACCGAAAGTACCTGGTTAACATTTCATCCATTGCCAACATGGTATCCTACTCGCGCGGCCGGGTAAAACTGGAGCTTAAACCCAAAGCCGATGAAGAATTTGATACTATTGTAAGTATTGATCGCTCGTCTGATTTTAAAAAATGGTTGAACAATTAAACAAAACCATGAAACCTGAGAAAAATAAAATTGAAAATTTGTATCAAAAGCTAAAAGCTGCTTATACAATTGACAACCTGAACCAAATTTCGTTTGTGCTGCTCGGTTTTTATAAAAACAGGCAGTTTGGCACTTTGCGTAAAGTGGCTGAAATAGTGAGCGATTGCGTGAAAATTGAAATTACTGATGACGGCAAAGGATTTTCCGCTTTCATGATGCTGTACCATCCAGACCGGTTAGCGTTTCATATAAATGAAATTAACAAATTTGCCACAGAGAAGAATTATGAAGGGTTGTTAAATTATTCGCACATTTTATTACTGGAACGTATTGAAGAAATTGCAACATCGCTGGAGAGCTATGAAGATATAGACTACTCCCCTGTTTACGAATGGGATATAAACATCCAGGGATTCAGTATTTTTTATGATACTGATTCAAAGAAAAAAACCAAAACTTCAACCAAATCAACAGGTTGTTCATTCTACGATGCACTTAAAACAAGGTTTTTTGAAGATATAACCTACGAATACCCGACATGGTACCTCGAAGATATGGAAGAGTTTGAGCTGTCATCGGCAGACATTAACGATTTGGATGGAATACAATTTTGTGTACATGCCAAAAACATTGATTTATCTGACAACAATATAATTGACTTGTCGCTACTTGCAGGATTGCGTGAAATCGAAGAGCTCAACCTTTCATACAATAAAATTGGAATTATTGATGAATTAAGCAATCTTACAAACCTGAAAAACCTTTACCTGGCCGATAACCCTATTGATGATATCTCACCACTTTTTGTGCTTGAAAAACTCGAATATATTGATTTGAGTGATAATAAAATTGACCCGGACCAAATAAAAACTTTAGTAGAAATGGGCATTGAAGTGACCTCTTAAATTTCCGGAATTTTAGACTAAAACATTAGCCCATTTCCGATTTTCACTAACAGCGGTTTAAATAGAGTTTTTGGGGAAATTCCTCCACATATTTCTACAAAAAAATTAAAAAAAACCGAAAACAAAAAATTTCTGTCTGAAAACAAAAAACGTCAAAACATTTGTTATCAGATAATTATTCAGCATTTGCAATATATTAAATCATCTGGCAGGGTTTTTCCTTATTAAATATTGACAATGTATGGTTTCATTTAAACAAATGCAGCAATGAACAATCAATACAGCACTCTTTCAGTAGCAATTGAAGAATTAAAAAAAAGAGGGTACACCACTAATTTTCGGGTGAACGATAACGGGCTGCTGGAAGAAAACAGAGAAAAATCGTTTGATGCCTCCGAAGTTAAACTAAAGGAATTTCATCGGTTTGAGGGAATGACTAATCCGGGAGACAGCAGCATTGTTTATGCTGTTGAAACTTCATCAGGATTAAAAGGCACAATTGTAGATTCTTTTGGTGCAGATGGCTCTGAACTCACCTCAGAATTTATGAAAAAAGTTGAACAACAAAATCAGGGCAATTAAAAAACCAGAACAGATATGCCAGGCAAAAAAACATCTTCGCGAATAAAAAATAAAGAACAATTCGAAGCATTGCGCGACAAAGGCTACAGTAAACAAAAAGCAGCCCGGATAGCCAACACAGAAGACACGGGTAAAAAAGGCGGAAAAAGCAAAAAGTACGAAACCTGGACAAAAAAAGAAATTTACAGTAAAGCAAAAGAAGTTGGAATTGAAGGCCGCAGTAAAATGACTAAAAAAGAATTGATTCACGCCTTGCGAAATAACTGACGCTTAACAGAATATTAAAACATTAATCATATAAATAAATAAATATCATGAAAACTGCAGGAATAGTGTTGTTGATTTTGGGAATTATTGGAGTTGTCGTATTTGGGATTCAAGCCATCAATGAATCTGAAAGTTTTAGCATTTTAGGTGCTGAAATAGCTGTAAGTACTGCTAACTGGACTCCTGTTATTATTAGTGCGGTAGTGATAATCGTTGGTATAATTCTAACGGTTGCCGGAAAGAAGTAAAAAAAAACAGCTTTTTTTAATCCGTATCTTTTCCAATATTCCCGGTAATTTTAAAAGGAACCGCAAATTTGGCCGGTGTATTTTTGTGGTTATAATATTTTGAAAACTGGTACGTAAGTTCCACCCCAAAATAAAATATAACAGAAACAAAAAATATCCATACGAGGATTATTGCAAACGAACTGGCCGCCCCGTAAACAACACCCAGGTTGCTGTTGCCAATAAAAGCCCCGATGCCGATTTTTCCCAAAGCAAACAAAACGGAAGTAAAAATTGCCCCAAACCAGCTGGCACTCCATTTCACTTGCAAATCAGGAAGAAAGCGGTAAATAAGCATAAATACAAAAGCAATAATTGCCAATGAAAGAATTAAATTCAGTACTTCGGCCAGAATCACAAAATCCGGAGAAAACTGCTGAGCCAGAAAATCTGCCAGGAAAGCAATGGTTGCATCGGCTGCCAGCGAAATAAGGATTACAAATCCCAGGCAAAGAATCACACCAAACGACAGCAACCGGGTTTTAAGCAGGTTAATTACCCCCCATTTCAACTTCGATTTTACTTTTATACGCCAGATGTAATTGATGGAATTTTGCATGGCACTAAAAAGCGTAGTGGCAGAAACCAAAAAGAACGCTGAACCAACAATGGTTCCGAATGTGCTTTTTTCCGTTATTTCATAATTTTCAATGGCTTTTTTTAATACCTGCGTATTTTCACTGCCAATCAGGCGGCCAAGTTCTTCAAAAAGCTTTTGGCTAATCACTTCATCTCCTGCAAAATAACCAAAAACCGCAACAATTATAATCAGAATAGGTGCCATGGAAAATATGGCAAAATAGGCAGTTGTTCCGGCATGTTCCATTGGACGGTTTTCGCCAATATGGCCCATGGCATTTTTAAATATTTTGAAATAATCCTTAAACCTGCTTGATATTTTTTTGCTACCCATAATTTTCAATTTTGTATTCAAGTTAATTTTCGCCTGTCCTGAAATTTAAACCATAAGCGGTTTTAAAATTCAGTAAACGGCTGCCCTTTCCCCCGATTTCAAGTTTGCCAAATCCGGGAACCAGATGCATACATTCAAAAAATCAACGATTTACAACAAAATTAGCAAGATTATGATGAGGAGAAGTGCCCCGCCTGAGATGTAAATTCCCCCACGATCTGCGCCTTTAGCTGCGGCATCGGCAATGGCTTCCGATTCGCTTTTGCTGTAGGCTTTCAATTCGTTTTTAATGGATTTCAGTTCATTCCGAAGCTCCTTTTTTTCTTCCTTAGTCAACTCACTCCTGTCCATTTCCCTGATTTCCAAAACCCGGTTGACCATGGTTTCAATTTCTGATTTGGCTTTAACTACTGCCTCTGCATTGATTTCAGATGAAAGATTGACCGCCAATTCTTCGTCTGCTTTTAAACTGAATGGTATAAAAAACACTAAAAACGCACCTGTAAAAATACTTTTTACTAAATTTTTCATTTTACGTAAATTTTATGATTAAACATTTTAATGCAATTAAAAATAAAGCATTACATAAATTTTATGTTATTTACTTTTATTCCTTTTTTTCGAAAAAAGATTAAAAATCCAACTCCTGTCAATAGTTTCAGCGGCCCTTTCCACATCATCCACACTATTGCTGATTTTAACGATTGTTGTGT
>JAZBNQ010000047.1:0-3330 GCA_036350775.1 Mariniphaga sp. | reverse complement strand
TCTTTCTGTAAAGAATTACAAGATATAAGAAAGATAAAAACAGAAAGTGAAAAGATTTGAATTTTCATCATAGTTGTTTTTTATGGTTATTATTTATTTAATATTTCATTTTTATGGCGATTTATTTCTTGCATTACAGAATTTAAAAGTCTTTGTTTAGTCTTATCTAAAACTAAATTATTCATTTCCCATGGATCGTTTTTTTTATCATATAACTCTCTAAAATTAATTGTATTCAACGATTCATCGTCGTAAGTTTCGATATAACAGAACTCATCACTAATAACCGAAAGATTTGGTTTTGCTCCGCCATATGTTCCCATCCCTTCATAAACAAAAGATGAACGCCATGTTTTATTTTCATTTTTTAGTAATGGAATAATGCTTTTCCCGTGAATTTCAGAATTGGCTTTTATCCCGGCTAATTCTAAAATGGTTGGTGCCATATCAATATTTAATACAATGCTATTATTTACAGAAGATGGCAATTCTGGACCTACTACAAAAAAGGGCACATGTGAAGATGGACGGTAAGGCAATACTTTGCTGGTAAAACCGTGTTCTCCCAGCATCCATCCGTTGTCGCTCATAAAAAAAATGTAAGTGTTTTCACGTAGTTCAAGGTTTTCCAGTTCTCTGAGTAAAAGACCTAAAAATTGGTCCATTTCTGTAATCACCGAATAATATTCAAGCGTATGTTGCTGGATAGCTATGGAGTCAGGGTAGCCATATACTTTTGCCTGGGTAAGATTTCTTGCCTGCTTCAGGTATTCCGGTTTGCCGTTTAAATCATCCAAACGATTTTTAGCGACCGGCATTTTAGTAACGTTGTATTTTTTTGTAGTTTCCACTCGTGCATCCCATATCAAATTTCCATTCATGTGAGGAGTTTGTGGATTATGCCACAGAAAAAAAGGTTTATCACCTTTTGCAGCTTCTTTTAAAAAATCAACCGATCGTTTGGCACAATATAAATCACAATGCATTTCAGGATTGATTTTCTCTCCTTCATCATAAATCGTGCGTCCGTAATAGGTTCCGTTTCCTTCGAAGTACACAGAAAAATCGAATCCGGCATCAGCAGGGTGCCTGCCAATATGCCATTTGCCTGAAATGCCTGTAAAATAACCTTGTTCCTGTAAATAATTGGCAACAGTTTTTTCATCAGGATTCAAATCACTACCCAATTGTAAAACCCCGTTGGCACTTCCGTAACGTCCTGTAAGCAATGCTGCCCGGCTAGGACTGCATAATGAAAAAACTACATTGGCATTGGTAAAACGGATTCCTTGTTTTGCCAGTTTATCCAATTCAGGGGTAATTATTACATCATTACCGTTTGCTCCAAGTGCATCAAAACGTTGGTCATCGGTATAGATAAATATGATGTTGGGTCTTTTGTCTTGAGCATTAATAATGATTGACATTAGCAGTAAAATGCAAACAGGAAACCAGTTATGAAATATTTTATGCATGTCAAAAATTATTTACCGCTCAATTGTAAATGACGATTGCAGTTGCTGAGCAACTTTTATTTGTGGATAGTCGCATCCAATGTGCACTGTAAGCATCAGGAAATTCATAATGAACATATTCTCCCGGATTTACAGATATTATTTTAAAATTTTTGAAATCCCCGTTTCCCAAAAAGTCAGTTTGAATGGTAATTGCAACGGTTTCATCAGAATCATGATAAAGGTGGACCGATTTTTTATCGAACCCGGTCATCAGGTAAGGGTCTGAAACTTCATTTTCATTAACCTCCGTTTGGTACCAAACTCCTCCGAAACCTGTGGGTTTCCCAAAATTCCACAAGTCGTCGGTTTTCCCGAACCAAAGCCCTGCCTGGGATTGACCTGCCAAAGGATTTCTGTCCTGGGGTCCGAATTTCATCGGAGTAGCCTGATTTCCGCCAAAAACGAGCATTCCCCGCCATGAACAGAAATCAGGAATAACTCTCAAATGGCTCGAAACCGGGCGGATGGCCCAAAGTTCATCACCGTAAGTATGCATTCCAATTTCATAAAATAAACCATGGCAATCCATTAAAGCACGTTCGGTCTCCACTTCACGGATTCGCATCCATTCTGTACAGCTTGTCTGGTCGAAAGTGCGGCTGCCTTTCGGTAAACGATACCGTCTCCATTCTCCGTTTACAAAAACTCGCATGATAACCGAAATTTTATCCCACCCGGTGGCAATAATAGGTTGACCAAACGAGCCCGCGGCCCAAACTTCGGTAAATGCAGTTTCTTCCAGTATTTTCCAGTCTCCTTTTCCGTCCCATTCTGCCAATCTGCCGGCATTCCATTCTCCGTTAAAATCCTGGGTGTTATAGCTGTTATTGCAAACCACAACCCGGCCATGAGCTGTAAAACCGCTTTTAAAATGGGGTTTTGAACCTTTGGGTTCTTTCAACTCATCCATTAGCTGAAAAAGTTGCTTCACTTCCAGTGTATGCACATTTACTTCAAAAAACTCTCCTTCCATTGCGAGGTAATAGAGTTTATTTTCAGGATCCGTTAAATGTGACATGGTTGCAGCCAGCCGGTGTTTCGTAAATTCTTCAATTAACCGGACAATTCCCAGGGTATCGATCAGGTAAGGACCAATGGCAAGTTGCATGCTTTGGGTGTGGATCAACCGGTTTGCATAAGTTCCGACTACACTGGCCGGATGTTTTTTTAACTGGAGGTTATTGTCGATTTCATATAATCCGGTACCACTGCCGGTAGGAGAAAGATGTGCCACATAGGTAACTGCCCACAAGCGGTTGGCCCATGGCATTAATGCTCCAATTCCAGCCTCCGTGCGTGGAAAATGATTGGCTGTCATTGTAAGGGAAGGGATTACTCCGCTAATTACGGGAGATGAATTATTCTCTTGCCCTTGGGAAATTAAATAAAAAAGAAAAAGAAATGTAAATACTATTGATTTTGACTTCATTCTAAATGATTTTTCAATTTCATACTTACTCAATTGACCGGTAAAAAAGGCCTACCCGTTGGGGCAGGCCTTTTGTCTAACTAAACTTTAAATCTAATAGCCTGGATTTTGATCTAAATTATCGTTAATCAAAATCTCCTTAGTGGGTATCGGCCATAAATATTGTCTGGATGCATCAAATGTTCTTATTGCCAGACGTCTGCAAAGACCTGCGTTATACATTGGGTCAAGGTCCGGCGTACCGTTTTCATCAATATCTGGCGTCATCGGGAAGAACCAAAGACCCGGCTCAATAACTTTGGTGCGCAAATCTGCAACGTCCAGCATGCCATAAATATCATTATTCAGTGTTTCTTCAGCTATTCTCCACCGAATAATATCCAT
>JAZBNQ010000046.1:0-4507 GCA_036350775.1 Mariniphaga sp. | reverse complement strand
GAAAAAGCAGCTGAAAGGCTTGTTTTTATTCGGAATGCCTATGAAAAAAGGGTTTCTGTTCTCCCTAATAAAAAAGAATACAAAACCCGCGAGAAAGTGGAAATGAATTTACTTGCCTTGCTGCCGGAAAATGATACCATTCTTTCAACGGTCTCAGTTTCGGTGGTTAACGAAGATTATTTCAGCGCTTCCGGAAACAATCAGACCATTGAAAGCTACCTGCTGCTCGATTCGGAGCTGAAAGGTTCCATTGAATCGCCAGCCTCTTTTTTTGTGGATGACCCTGAAATTTCAGCCGGCGAAAAACTCGATTTGGTGATGATGGTTAACGGCTGGCGCAGTTATTACTGGAACGAGCTGGAACAATTTGCAGGTGCTGAATTGCCCGGCTGGGCCGATTACGGGTTAACCCTCGAAGGAAATGTAACCCGCTTGTGGGGCGAAAAACCGGTGGATAACGGAAAAGTTGTGCTGGGGCCTTTTTCAAGCAATTTTCTTTTTGAGGAAACAAAAACCAACGAACAGGGAAATTTCAGTTTCGACAGGTTGTATTTAAAAGATTCAGCTTTAATTATGATTAATGCCGAAACAAAAAACGGAAGCAAACGAACCGAAATTTCTGTTGACCAGCCGCTTGAATTTGATTCTCTTTTTTCCACAGAACTGGTGAATTCCATTTGCCCGGATATTCAGGTTCCCATGAAATTTTACCGCGATATTTACTTTAGTCAAATAGCTGAGCAGGAGTATATTAAAGAAATGGGGAGTATTTTGCTTGGCGAGGTTGAAATTGAAGGCAAACAAGGTCCTCAAATTGCAGACCATTTCAGACTTTATGGTGAGCCTGACCACTCGTATAGCATTACTTCAGATGACTGGAATTACGCTGATATTGCGGATTATCTGCAAACAAAAGCTCCGGGCGTGGTGGTTTCAGGCAATGAAATACGTATCAGGGCAGGATACGGCAATCCGTTGCTGCTGGTTGACGGACTGGAAGTAACATGGGATTATGTTAAGTACCTTCCCCTGGGCGATGTAGATAAAATTGAAATTTTGAAGAATTCGGCACTTTTGGCAGTTTATGGTTCGCGGGGTGGGAATGGTGTAATTTCGGTTTTAACAAAAATGGGACGACCCGATTTATATGCTGAAACTGAACGTTTTGTTCCGGGACAGATTACGCCGCGTGTAAAAGGATTTCAGCAGCCCCGGCAGTTTTATTCGCCAAAATATACACGAAATACCATCAACGATCCGAAACCTGATTTCCGGCCCACTTTGTACTGGAATCCCGAAGTAGCTTTTAATGAAGGGGAGGCGAAAATTGAATTTTATACCTCTGATAAACTTGCCCGTTACTTTGTTTTTGTGGAAGGAATTACGAAACGGGGAAAAATAATTTCATCCCACAATTTGCTTTCTGTTTCCGGAACCGGTGATTTTTAAAAGCCAAATTTCACCACACAAACCTCTCCGGCTTTTAGTTTTACCGGAATACCCTCTAAAAGCTGTTTCCCTGAAAACTTTCCGTTGAGTTCCTTTTGGCTGGAAACAAGTGAATACTCCTTCCCTTCCTCCACGGTAAACCATTCCGGGAACTGGTTAATTCGCGGGTAATCAATGGGCAGGTTCAGGATGGTTTTGTGGCGGGGCGTGTCGAAAATCAGTTTGCCTTCCCAGTCATTGTCAGCAGTTAAAACGAAATAAATTTCATCGTCGGTTTTTTCGGTCCCCAAAATCACATCGTTGCGCCAGGGCTGAATGGTTGTGCCGTGCGTTTTCCAAAGGCTGTACATAATGGCTGTTCGGGCAAAATTGCCGTCGCCGTGCCAGCCGCCAATAATTCCGTCTTCCTGCTGCATGCCGAACATCACCTGCATTTCGCTGTCAATCCAACTTTTCAGTTCAGGCACCGGTTCGCGGTTGTAAAGGTTAATTCCGCTTTCCAGTGCGTCGGCATAACCGTCGTGACTGGTTCCTTCCCAGGCATAATTGCGGTAGTTTTCGTTCAGTTTTTCAAAACCTTTTAAAACCGCCTGCCGGTATTCCTCTTTTTGGTCAACCAGCCAAACCGAATAGTAGGCATTGAAGGTGTATCCCCAGTTATCCACAATTTTTTCGTCCACAATTTCACCGGTTTTGGCGTTAATGGCGTTGTAAAATAGTCCGTCTTCGTTGCGGCCGGCTTCCAGCACCCGGTCAAGCAGTTTGTACAAAGCGGGTTGGTATTCCATTTTCTTTTCAGGATTCACAAAATGAAGCGTAACGTACAATTCGCTTAGGCCCCCAATAATTTCGCAGCCGTGGTCTCGGATGCGCAGGTATTCAATCTGACTGAGGTCGCGTTCTCCCAATAAATAATAATCACCAATTGTGATGGCCCAATCAAGGTATTTTTGATTGCCGGTCATCCAAAATACACGCGAAAGCGTTTGCAGCATTTCACCGTTTACCTCTTCAATGGAAGCGATTCGTTCAAAATAATTTTCAAGGTTTTGCGGATGTTCCATGTAATCCAGTAAATCGTCCAACATTTCCATCATCCGGTCGTTCCAGGGCGACGAACCAATGTATTCCATCAGCGGAATCAAACCGTCTTTAATGTATTCTGAAGTGCCAAAAATGATGTTTCCGGGCTGGGGTTCTTCTGTTAAAAAATTTTGCTTTTCAAATGACCAGGTATCGGGGAGTGCATTTACGCGGGAGGTTAGTTCTTTTTCGGTTTTCAGCATTTCCAACAATTCGCCATCATATAAATTTTTATCCAGCAAATAAGCGGTTAAAACCATAAACGCGTAATTGTCGGCAGCCGAATTATGCGGTTCCCAAACGTCGGTTTTATTGGTCAGGTTGGTTGGGATTAGCCCGGTTTCGCTGTCTGTTTTAGTGAGCCAGGCTTTCGTAAACTGCAGGCTGCGCTCAAAACCTTCGTTGGCTTGTTGTCCGTTTTCAAGGGCAACATCAATGGTTTCCTGCTGAAATTCAGTTTTGGGAGAGCAACCGCTGAAAAGAACAAAACTAAAAATGTAAAAAGCTAAATGTTTCATCTCATTAAAATTATTTATACCATTTGTATTCGATGTAATTCTCGATGAATTTTAATTCTTTTTGTTTGTGAATTTAAAGAATAAAGATTTATGTTCGTTTCATAATTTGAAGTTGACAAGTTCTGGTTTAAAGATAATCACTGAATATGAATTGTACGTAAATCTGAAACATTATCAACAAATAAAAGTAATAAGTGTTAATTTGTCAGGGTTTTACAGCAGTTAAAATTACACTTTCTTAAACGATAAAAATGAATGAAACAAAATATTTTGGGAATGCAGTGTAAAGTACGCTGTGCATTTTTGAATAAATATTTTTTAAAAGGTCTGTTGCTTTTATTATTTATTGTTTGGTTGCCGTTCACTGTTTTTGCTTTCAGTTTGGCTCAAAAGCCAGATTCCGGATTTTTTGTTCACCAGGGAGTAACTCATGCTAAAGTTTTTATTACAAAAGATAATACCCTTGATATTGAGCAGGTTTCTTCACCGGAATTCAGGCCCTCATTTACTGAAATTCCCCGCAGGTACCTGACTTCAGAAAATGAAATCTACTGGTATTTAATCGATTTTAGTGAAATTGATTTATCCGTTTCGGAGCTTTGGTATGTTCGTTTCGGTTTTTATTACGATGATATTACGCTCTATTTCGCACAAAACGATACACTGGCATTTCGCAAGGCAGGGGTCATGAATAAGAACAGGTCGGCAGGAGTTAAAGATATTACCTATATTCCGTTCAGGCCCGGCGAACTGATTGAAAACCGTTTCATATTTTTAAAAGTCAGACAGATCACCCGAAAAAACATTTTGGTTGTTCCTACTTATCGCAACAGTGAAACTGTGGATTATATTTCTGATTACGTTAGCCGCTATTATTTTTTCAATCAAATGCCCTATTTCTTTTTCATAGGGGGAATGTTGCTGATGTTTTTCTATTTTTTCGGATTTTACTTCATGAATAAAGACCGGCTTTTTATCTGGTACTCGCTTTACCTGCTTTCACTTATCCTGTTTATCGGCACCCGCACCTACTTTATCTGGCAGTTGCTGCAAAGCACGTTTCCGGTTTTTGGTTATCTGTTTTACGAAACCATACAGGTTGTTATAAATATTTTTTATTTGATTTTTGCACGCATTTTTCTGAATGCCAAAACCGACTTTCCAAAACTTGAAAGGGCCATTCAATATGCCCTAATTTTACTGATGTCAGTTATTTTGGTTCAGATTTTAGTTATAACTGTAAATCCGTTAAATAATTTCGAAAGGCATATTATGAATTTCCAGCGGTATTTTATGATTGTTTTCAGTTTGGTAGCCTATGTTTATATTCTGAAAAATTACCGCAATAAACTTGTTTTATTTCTGGTGGGCGGGAGTTTTTTTTATTTGACCGGAGCCGTGCTTTCCATGCTTTTGTGGAACGTCAGATACATAATGATAGGAACTGCTGTTGAAGT
>JAZBNQ010000045.1:0-3803 GCA_036350775.1 Mariniphaga sp. | reverse complement strand
TCAACAGTTCCTGTTTTTAATCCATTGTTTACATTAGCACCTGTAATCCAATAAAGTACCATCCCTGCATCAGAACAATCCCACTTTCCTTTTTGAAATTTTACTACATCATCAACTTCCGCAATTTTCCCTTGAAGCCAAACTTGTTGAATCCGGGGATCGGGATGTGTTCTGGCCCATTCCCATTTTTCAATGTCCACTTTCAAATGGATGTTTTGGTCAGGAATACGTACTTCTTCTATCCCAAAATCTAATATCTGTTGCCAGGTATAAAAGTCTCCGGCATCGTCGTTTGCAGGGTGATGGGTTACCACTTTTACGTATTTATGTTTTTCTTTGGGGATTTCTTCCAACGCAAAACCTATTATATCGGGTTCTCCGGCTTCAATAATCCAGAGTGGATCGTCTTCAGTTGCTGCATTTATTGCATTTGCCAAATCTTTGATGGTGGCATCCATTTGCCATTTTGCATCGTAAAATGTAAGGTGTTCGAAACCGCCCCAGCGACGCGCTGTTACATCGCATGCCGACTGCATTAGAGCATGGCGCTCCTTTTCTGCTTTTTCTGAAATCTTGCTTACACGCACTAAATCGCAACTGTGTGAGTAATGCACAAGCCTGTCGGCTAAACCTGCTGCCCGAAGAAGTGAAATTGAAACTGCTGTGCCTCCTAAGTCATCAGGGTCTGGAGAATTACCATCGGCAACAATAGCAACCCGCCCCAAAGGCGGATTTATCTTCTGGGCAAAAACAGAACCAGCTAAAATCAAAAATCCTGCGATTATTAATCCAATTTTCTCCATTTTATAGTTATTTGTAAGAAGCTGAAAAATTCCAATTACCCGGCAGAACTTTTAATTCAAAGGAATTTTCATTTTTCTTCAATAATTTCACATTCGCATTTTCTGAGAATGGTTGTCCATCTAAAAGCAAATCTTCTTCTGTGTTTGCCGGAATTACAATTTTTGCTGTGGTATTTGGCGGTACAGCAGCTTTCAATTCAAACACACCATTTTCCACTTTCCAGGCCGAACTTATCTCCCCATAAGGACTTTTATAACTTGCCTGTGCAGATGTGAGCGGACCACCCGGAATTGGTGCAATAAGTATTTCCTTGTACCCGGCTTTTAGCGGTTTTATTCCCGCAATTCGTTCGTACATCCACTGCCCAATTGCTCCGTAAGCATAATGATTAAACGAATTCATTCCATCTTTATGAAATCCATCTTTATGGGTGTAACTGTCCCAACGTTCCCACATTGTAGTTGCCCCCTGATTAATGGAGTAAAACCATGACGGATAGGTTTCCTGAAACAAAATGGTGTACATCAAATCAAATTCACCTAATTCATCCAAAACCAACGGGAGTAAAGGAGTGCCAAGGAATCCGGTCCTGAGATGATTGTCACAATCAGCAATTATTCGTTTTAAATGTTTGATAGCCTGTTGTTCTTTATCTTCAGAAAGTAAATCAAATGCCAATGCCATCAAATATTCTGTTTGTGTTTCAATCTCGAATTTCACCCGGCCATCATCATTAAAAAATGCATTTTCGAAAGCAGACTTCACTTCTTTATGCAAATTTTCAAGCCTCTTAGCATCCTCTTTTTTGTTCAAAACTTTTGCGCTTTTAATTGTCAATTCAATCGCCCTGGCATAGTAAGCAGTTGACACAAAATCGGCAGGTGTATCACCCCTGCGCATTCTTCCTGCATCATCGTTAACTTGAGGGAACGGTTGCAGCCAGTCTCCAAAAGAAAACATTTTTGGAATGTGACCATCAGCCTTTGATTCATAATATTCAAGCCAACCTTTCATCATTTCGTAGTTTTCTTCCAATACTTTTATATCGCCTGTTCTGAAATACAATTCCCAGGGAACAATTACGCTGGCATCTCCCCAGCCTGAAGATGCATTCGTATTCAGATTATTAGGCACTACGAAAGGAATTCCACCATTTGCGTATTGCTCCTGCCGAACGCTTTGCAGCCAGCCTGCCCAAAAAGCATACATGCCAGCATTGTAAATAGAAGTTGGTGCAATAACCTGCGCATCACCTGTCCAGCCAAGACGTTCATCGCGTTGCGGGCAATCAGTTGGAATATCGAAGAAATTACTTTTCAGTCCCCAAACAATATTACTTTGTAATTGATTCAGCTTTTCGTGAGAGGATGAAAAATTTCCATTCATTTCAAAATCAGAATACTGAACGATGGCATTTACCCAATCTTTCTCCGGGGTAGTACCGGGTGCAAAACCACTTAGTTCTATATAACGATAACCGTGAAAAGTAAAAGTAGGCCGCCACTCAATTTCGCCATCTTTTACAGCAACATAGAAATCAGTTGACAAAGCCGAGCGGTAATTATCGGTGTATAACGTTCCATCCTTATCAAGCATTTCGGCAAAACGAATACGCAAGGTATCGCCTTTTTTCATCGGCACTTTCACCATTGGAACACCAACATTATTTTGTCCGAAATCAAATATCGGTTTACCTGTCTCTGTTTTCGTAATATTTTTTACCGTGAGTACGCTTTTATCTTTTACCCCTTCGTAGCGTTTAGGGAGCAATAATATGCTGTCGGCTACCTGCTGCTCTGCAACATCAAGCCAGATGGAATCATTGTAATCATTTTTGCTCCAGTCACCCAGCTCATAATTGGCATCGTAAGTTTCGCCATCGTAAATTTTTGAAATTCGAATTGGTCCGTTTTGAGTAACTTTCCAGCTACCGTCAGAAACAATCGTTTTTGTTCCGTTTTTTGTTTCAATTTCAAGCTGACACAGCAAGCGTGGTGTATGTTCCGCAGTTTTTAATGTTTCCCTCAAATTAATACGCCCCGAATGCCAACCTTCGGCAACAACAGCGCCAATTGTATTTTGCCCTTTGTTTAGTAAACCGGTAACGTCGTAAGTTAAAGTACTAATGCTTTTTGCAACCGGCGTCCAACCCGGGGGCATTATATCGGTTCCTACCTTCTCGCCGTTAATAAATGCTTCGTAAACTCCTTTGGCGGTTATGTATAGTCTGGCGCTAATTATTTCAGCATCCACCTCTATCTCTTTTCGTAAATATTGTGGTCGGAACAACAACGAACCTCTTTCATCTTTTTCCTTTAGTTCTTCAGCAGGTATGCTTATCCAATTGCCTTTCCAGTCTCTATTATTAAGAAGCCCGAGTTCAAAATTGGCTGTTTCACTCCATTCTGACTCACCTCCACTTTCATCCCAAAACTTTACTTTCCAGTAAACCTTATCTCTTGATTCCAAGGCCTTACCCTGATATTTCACAAACAAAGTCTGGTCCGATACTACTTTTCCACTTTCCCACAAATCAGCTTTATTTGGTAACAAATCGGGCGAACTTGCCATTGTAATGGAATAAGCACTTTGAGCCTTTATTCCTGCAGGTAATTTCCACGAGAATGAGGGTTTAGCACTATAAAAACCTATTGGATTTAAAAATCCTTCGCTAACGGTTAAATCAATTGGAGCATTTTGTAAATTCTCTTTTTTACAAGCACTTAATGCCAAAATAAGCATCAACGCAAAACATAAATTCTTTCCAGTCATAGTTTTTCCAAGATTGTAATTTTATTCGGGCACCAGACATGCCATTGTACTCAATTTTGCCATCATCAAATCTGTCATTTCCGATTTTAATTCCTCAATATTGTTATCGTGATATAAGTCATTCCATTCTTTGGGGTCTTTTTTCAAATCGTAAAATTCTCCGCCAATAATATCAGCTTTGGTGTAAGTTGAAGCATCTTCTTTTCGGGCAAAACACAGTATCAGTT
>JAZBNQ010000044.1:0-2660 GCA_036350775.1 Mariniphaga sp. | reverse complement strand
TGTGCTTTACATTGCAGCCCAGTTTAGTGGCGCCGGAAAAATTTTTAACGACACATTCAACATCGATCCGTTTTGGGGAATGGTCATCGGTTCGGCGTTGGTTACCCTTTACACCATGCTGGGCGGATTTATTACAGTGGTTGCCACCGATGCTTTTCAGGCCATTTTAATGGTTTTCACCTGTGTGGTTTTGCCCATAATTGCACTGGGAATTGCCGCCACTTATGACATTTCCATCGCCGAAACCATTCTTTCAGCAAGCTATACAATTCCGTTAAACATAGAAACTGTAAAACAAGCAACCGGCGGATTACTCATTTTGAACGGATTAAGCTGGGCCTTTGGATACACGGGTCAGCCGCAATTAATTTCAAGAATGATGGCCATGCGGTCGGAAAAGGAAACCCGGCAAAGTCGTTGGCTTGCGGTTTTATGGACCTTACTTGCCTACGGCGGCGCCTTTTTAATAGGCATCATCGGATACAAACTGGTGCAGGCTGGCGCTTTGGGCGATGCGGCAGCCAGTGTGGCCAGCGATTCCGAAAAAATTATGCCGGCCATGGTGATGACGCTGCTCAATCCCATTCTGGCCGGAATCCTTTTATCCGGAGCTGTTTCGGCCATGATGTCCACCGCTTCGTCGCAACTTATGGTGGTTTCCTCATCGATGACCGAAGACTTGTATTTACAGGTTACCCGAAAAAAAATAAGGGAAAGACGTTTGTTATTTCTGAATAAAATCCTGACCCTGGCGGTGGGACTTGTGGGCTTTCTTTTGGCCATTACCATGCAGGACACGGTTTACGGACTGGTTTCGTATGCATGGAGCGGAATTGGTGCATCGTTTGGGCCAGCCATTGTTCTGCTGGTTTTCTGGAAAGGTTTTTCGCGTGCAGGCGCATTTGCCAGCCTGATTACCGGTACCGTTTCAGCCGTGGTCTGGAAAACCTGGCTTGTTGAGCCAACTGGTATTTCTGAACGACTGGCGAGTTACCTGCTTGCTTTTGGAATGGCAGTTCTTTTCAGTTTTATTTTTCCTGAAAAAAGAAACTCTGCGTGAAAATCAAATTTCCGGAAAATGTAAATCGAGGCGCTTACATTCCAATTCTTTCAATCATTTATGCCTTCATTCACTTCTTCATTCCTGCATTTCTTCATTCATGCATTCATGCATTTCTCCTACTCCATCCGTACAATTCTCGGGTAAAACTCACCTAAAACCTCTACCAAATCTTTCTGGTGTTTCATCACTTCGTGAATGTCTTTGTAAGCAAACGGTGATTCGTCGATTCCACCGCCAAGCAATTCAACTCCTTGTTGAGCCAGGTATTTTTTCATCTGGCTTTCGGTGAATGTTTTTTTGGCTTCGTTGCGCGACATTACTCTCCCGGCTCCGTGGGATGCAGAGTTCAGAGCATCTTCGCTTCCTTTGCCGGCAACAATAAACGCCGGCGAGGCCATGGTGCCGGGAATAATTCCCAAATCGCCAATTCCTGCCGGCGTTGCGCCTTTCCGGTGAATAATAATTTCTTCGCCGGTTTCCAGGGTTTCTTTCCATGCAAAGTTGTGATGGTTTTCGATGATAACCAGCGGTTTTTCCCCTAATGTTCTCGCCAGTCTCCGGTGAATAATCCGGTGATTCGCGTGCGAATAATCGCCCGCTAAGTTCATGGCTGCCCAGTACTCCTGTCCTTCTTCCGAATCGAGCTCCAGCCAGGCCAGCCGGGCTGCCTCACCCGAAAGTTCCAGCTTGTCTTTGGCAATGCGGGTGTACTGTTTGCACACCTCAGAACCGAAATTGCGGGACCCTGAATGGCTTAAAACAGCAAAATATTCTCCCGGTTTCAAGCCAACTAATTCTGAATATTCAGAAATTTTCACAAAACCCACATCTACAAAATGGTTTCCATGTCCCGATGTTCCCAGCTGGTTGGCAAATTTTTTATGTAGCGATTTCAGAAATTTTATTTCCTGAAATTCTTTCCGTTCCAAGATTTCATGATCCTGTTCATCTTTGAACTCAGCCAGCCCGAACCGGGTTTCATTGATTAAAATATTTTTGATGCGGTCGCGTTCGCCATCAATTTTTTTTGGTGAAAAAGGAAAAACCGAAAGACACATCCGACATCCAATATCCATGCCCACACCGTATGGAATGACTGCATTGTAAGCCGCCAGCACACCGCCAATGGGCAAACCGTATCCCACATGCGCATCGGCCATCAGAGCGCCTTTAACTGAAATGGGCAATTTCATAGCCGTTTCCATTTGACGAATGGCTTCGGAATCGATATTTTCTTCGCCGTAAATTTTGAACTCCATCGCCGCTTTGCTGAGAAACGGCTTCTTTTTCTTTGGTACCGGTTTTTCGGCTAAAAGCTGCGCAAGTTCGCCCCAAACCTGGTCATTCAAATAGTTTTCAGGCTGAAGATTTATCTTTTCAAGTGTTTCCAATATCTCCAATTTGTCCGGCCTTTTAAAATGCTTGTTTACCAGATTAATGGCTAGCGCAGTGGCACGGTCGCTTTTGTACCCAAGCCGTTTAAGTTCTTTTCCGCGAAGTTTTAGCTTCTTCATAATAAAAAAATCACTTACATTTATAGCAGAATCAACCGCAACTTATTATGAGAACGAAATTATTTGCTGCATTGTTCCTTTTG
>JAZBNQ010000043.1:0-15819 GCA_036350775.1 Mariniphaga sp. | reverse complement strand
CCTGCTCAAATAGGACAAATTTCAAGTCTTTATTGGGTTAATTTAAGCCAGAACCAATTATCTGGTGCTGTTCCTGAAGAAATTAATCAGCTAACTAATTTACAAATCCTGAGTTTACAATCAAATCAATTGAGTTCCCTACCCGAAATAACCTTACAAGCCAACTTGAGTCTTATTGATGTTTCCAATAATAACCTTTCATTTGAGGATTTGGAGTATAATATGGATTTGGGGCTGTCCATCGATTTCTTTTATACACCTCAGGATAGTATTGGTGAAATTCAGATAATAACGAAAAAACCAGGTTCAACTTTCAGTTTTACTGCGCCAACAGGAGGTCAACAAAATAACTACCAATGGTACAAGGATGATGTATTAATGGAAACACAAACCGGGGCGGATTTACTGATTGACAATTTAGCTTATGAGGATTCCGGGAAATACTATTGTGTTGTAACCAATAATATTGTAACAGATTTAACACTCACAAGCAGGGAGTTAATACTCAATGTGGATGAATCAGCCGAAACCTGTAAAAAGCTGGTGTTCAGTGAAGGCTGGCAAATTTTTTCAGCCCCCGTTACACCAGATTCAGCAGACATAAAATTTATTTTTCAGCCTCTGATTGAAAATTCTTCTCTGATGAAAATTCAGGATGAAGAAGGAAAAGCAGTAGAAGATTTTGGTTTTCTGGGGGGCTGGCAAAATTTTATAGGTGACATTGCTCCTGATGAAGGATATAAATTAAGAGTAAACAATAAAGATTCAATAGAAATATGTGGTGAAGTTGTAAATTATCCGTATGCAATACCACTAAAAGCAGGATGGAACATTATTGGATTTCCACAGTCGGGTGCTGTTGATGCCATGGAAGTTATTCAGTCCCTTATTGATAAGGATAACCTTGAGAAAGTTCAGGATGAAAAAGGGTATGCTATTGAGGACTTTGGATTTCTGGGAGGTTGGATAAATTTCATCGGAGATTTTACACCAGGCAAAGGGTATAAAGTAAAATTATCTTCCGCCGATACAATTCAAATTCAGGAGGTTTATGAAAAATCCGGTTCTATGCTTCCAAAGCCAGTTCCAACAAGTCATTTTAAACCTTCCTTCTATGGTAATGGAGTAGATCACATGAACATCAATATTACCCAATTCTCCAAGGAATTTTTCCAACCCGGCGATGAATTGTCGGCTTTTGACGGGGATTTGTGTGTAGGGGCGGTTACTTTAATGCCACATCACTTCATCCAACAGATTGTTTCCATTGAAGTTTCGGCAGCAGACCAGTATGGCATGCCTGGTTTTAAAGCAGGCAATCCATTTACTATAAAATTATTTAGTTCCCTTCAAAACAAGGAAATTGAATTGAATCCGGAAATTTTAAAGGGAACTTCCACATTCGTGAAACATGAATCATCACTATTAAGCCTGAAGAAGTATGCCTCTACAAATACAGAAAAAAATTATTCCTTAAATCAAATGGAAATTAAATGTTTTCCAAACCCTTTTAAAAATGAGGTAACTATTGAATTTTCTATGAATAATGAGGCTGAGGTTGAAGTTACTGTTTTTAATCACGTTGGACAACAGGTTCAAACGCTTCTTCAGAATAAAAAAATGAATAACGGAGTTCATCGTTTAACCTGGGATGGAATAACATCTGGTCAGCAAAATGCCATTCCGGGCCTGTATTATGTAAGAATAAAAGTGGATGGAAATATGCATCGCCGAAAAATCGTATTAAATTAATAGCCAGAAAAAAGGCAGGTTTGGAAAAGCCTGCCTTTTTTATAATTTTTTACGACTTGAATATTCAATATACATGATATCAGTTTTAAGGCACCGGAGCCTTTTGCTCTAATTAATATGTTTCCATTAGCTGCGAATAATTCAACGTAAACTGAAATAAAAAGGGAAGCAAAAAATCGCCTCCCTTTAAAATATAAGTTTGAAAATCTGTTTTTTATCGCTCAACCCTCTGCCGTGAGGAATAATTAATATGCAATGCAGCAGATTTGCGTAATTCCTGTTTAATGTCGGTTACAATACCCATTTTGGTATTTTCATCAACCTTCAGAGAAGTAATCATATGAGCTCTTTCTTCTTCAGCACGAGCTTCTCGTTCAGCAATAATGTAATCCTGTATATCAGCAACATTCGCAAACTGATCGTTTAACTGGATTCGTGGAGCCACCCCAAAAGTTTTTTGATATTGGGGAATCGGTTCTCCAACATAAATATAACTTACGAGTGACTTTTTTTCCAATTTGCTCAATTCTGTTGCAGTAGGTAATGTAATATCCACCATGTAAGTGACTTCACGCATGGTGGTACTCACCATAAAAAAGAACAGCAACATAAAAACAATATCGGGTAATGAAGCTGTTGAAATGGGTGGAAGTTCTTTTTCTCCTTTTTTTCTAAATTTACTCATATTAATTTCCTCCTACCTTTTTGGGTTCAGCTTCAGAGATTCTTGACGGATAGATTTCACGTACAGCATTTTGTTGATCCATTTCCAATTCATTATAAGGTTTTCCAAATTGCTGTTGCGCCAATTCATCTCTCAATTCATTAATGGCAGCAACCAGTTCGTTTTGAACAGCGATGTAAGTTCCGTATTGGGTATCCAGGTCATTTCTCAAAGAGATTACTCCCTTTGTTATCATCATTTCACCAAAATAGGGAACCTGTTGGGGCTCTTTCTCGGGCAAGGTTTCATCATTGTATGGGTTTGCCATAAATTCTTTAGCCCTCTCACGTAAGTTCTCAATATTGGCATATTCACCCTCCACCAAAAGGTCGTTATTCCGGTTAACCAGCACAACAAAAACATTTCGTTCCTTAATTTGCTGATCTTCGTCAAGTTGTTCCGGTGGTACCCATTGCGGAAGCCTTCTTTCCAAACCGCTGTCAACGTCCATCGTGGTTGTTACCAGGAAAAAGATGAGCAGCATAAATGCAATATCAGCTAAAGATGCTGCCGGTATTTCTGGTGTTTTTCTAGACATAATAATTTTCCTGTTTTTTTACCACAATATAAACTACTTAAATAAACGGGTTACTGACGAGAATAAAATTGACAGAATGGCTAATGCCAGCAGAATGTATGTGGCATACAATCCGGTATCGACCATTTTGGCAACCTGGTTTGTCAGTGTACCGTCATTAATAAATTTCTGCACTCCTGCAAACTGCGGAATTGTATCCGAAGCAAGCAGGTATGAAACCACTGCTACGACAACCAAAAATACGAGCGAAATAAGCCCTTTTTTAGCTGCTTTCATATCGGTAGCCATGTGAAATAATCCGGCCAGAACAGCAATTCCTGCTCCAATGGCCAGTAATACGTACGACCATACCAGGTTGGAATTAATCCAACTTCCCATTGTTGGGTCGGCCTCATTTTCACTAATGTTTACCATCATTGAAACAATAAGAACCGCTGAAACAATGAGCAGGACCCATAATAATATGGTAACAATTTTTCCTACTTTTTCCATGAGTTATTCTTATTTTTTCAATTGATGTTTAACCAGTAAATCTAAAAGTGAAATGGATGCATCTTCCATATTGTTTACAATGCTGTCGATTTTGGCAACACAATAGTTATAGAAAATTTGTAATATAATCGCTACCAAAAGACCGGAAACGGTTGTAATCAAGGCCACTTTAATACCACCGGCAACCAATGAGGGAGAAATATCTCCTGCTATTTCAATGGCATCAAAAGCGCCAATCATACCGATTACAGTTCCCATAAACCCGAGCATAGGTGCCAGAGCAATAAACAGGGCGATCCAACTCAATCCTTTCTCCAGCAACCCGGCCTGAACACCACCATACGAAATGATTGATTTTTCTACTACTTCAATTCCGTGGTCGAAACGGTCAAGTCCCTGGTAAAAAATACTGGCAACCGGACCCCTTGTTTTACGGCATACATCTTTGGCAGCTTCAATACCGCCGCTATCAAGCGCTTGTTCAACACTGGCGAGCAGTTTTTTGGTATTACTTGTTGCCAAATTCAAGTAAAGCACTCTTTCAATTGCAAATGCCAAACCAAGTATTAAAGCAATTAATACAAATGACATAAACATAGGGCCACCTTCAATAAATTTTTGTTTCAGCTGGCTGTGAAGAGATTGTCCTGCTTCAGCAGAAGCTGCCGCTTCTTCAACGGGATCGGTTGTTAAATCAACCTGTTCCTGCTGAGCAGATGCTGTGTCCTGTGCCGCTGCCTCATCCTGAGCAACCACAGCGCTTGTTGCCATAAAAAACAGCATTCCTGATAATGCCATTAACGCGAATAGTTTTTTCATAATTAATTTGAATTTTTAATTAATAATCTCCTTGAATTTTTGAATTATTTGAATTTTTGTAAATTTCTTAAATTTTCACAACAAATAACACGTTTTCCCTCGAAATAATCAAATTTAATAACTTAAAAAATTAATTGTTCGAATATTTAAAAGAACTTTTCTTTTTCAAAATATATGCGAAATAACTCATTTTCTCTCTTTCAGCGGAGAGAGGGGGATTCGAACCCCCGGTACCGTTTTGCGGTACACACGCTTTCCAGGCGTGCCAGTTAAGCCACTCCTGCATCTCTCCAGGTTTTCTGGCATCCCAGAATTAATGTGGCGCAAAATAATAAAAAATTACGAAAATATTATGGCTATTCGGTTATTTCACCTCTCAGGTTTTTATTCAGGTAGAATTTTATCTGATCTGATGAAAGTCCCTGCCCCAGCAAAAACATCAGTTTGGTAATAGCTGCCTCGGTTGTTAAATCTTTTCCTGAAACTACTCCAGCTTTAAGCAGCTCAAGACTTGTTTCATATTGCCCCATGGAAACGCGACCTCCCTGACATTGGGTAACGTTTAAAATAACTATGTTGTTTTTAATGGCTTTTTTTACACAATTTATAAGCCAGCGGGTTGTTGGAACATTGCCAGAACCAAAGGTTTCCAAAACAATTCCTTTTAATTCAGGAAGACATAAAATGGAATTAAACACTTTTTGATTAATGCCCGGAAACATTTTCAGAATAACAACATGATCGTCA
The DNA here is from genome assembly GCA_036350775.1 of Mariniphaga sp. GTDB lineage: Bacteria > Bacteroidota > Bacteroidia > Bacteroidales > Prolixibacteraceae > Mariniphaga. Next base: position 10,747 of record JAZBNQ010000043.1, on the reverse strand, counting down.
AAATTTGTTTTAACATTTAAAATACCCTTATTTTCAGGATAATGAATAAATTCTTTTCGGAACCTGATATCTATTCCTGCAACGGCCAGCTCAGGATAATTAACAGAATGAAATGCACTAAACTGATCCGCATCGCGTTTAACGGTGCGGTTTCCCCGATACAATTTAAAATCGAAATAAACACATACTTCAGGAACTAAGCTTTTCCCATTCTCTTTAGCAGCTGCAATTTCCACAGAAGTAATCAGATTTTCTTTGCCGTCGGTACGCAATGTTCCAATAGGAAGCTGTGAACCTGTAAGAATTATTGGCTTATCAAGATTCTCAAACATATAACTTAGTGCCGAAGCAGTATAAGCCATGGTATCGGTGCCATGCAATACTACAAAACCGTCGAAATGATTGTAATTTTTTTCGATGGTTTTGGCTATTTTTACCCAAACTGCCGGTGTAACATTTGAAGAATCAAGAGCCGGTGTAAAAGTTATGGTCTTAATGTTGTAATTAAATTTGTTAAGCTCAGGAACCTCTTCTTTTATTTGATCAAACTTAACAGGCGCGAGTGTACCGTTAGTCGGGCGCTGAACCATACCAATTGTACCACCGGTATATATTATTAAAATGGATGCCCTTTGGTTGTCAGTTGAAATCATAGGTTATGAAAAGAAAATTGATACAATAAATTAAATACCGAATAAATTTCTTGCATTTTCAGTCGTAATTTCTGCAACTTCATTTACCGAAATATCATAAATTTTAGCGATAGCCTGCGCAGCATAAACCAGGTATGCACTTTCATTTCGCTTTCCGCGTTTCGGAACGGGGGTAAGATAAGGTGAATCCGTTTCAATAACCAGGTTTTTAAGGGAAACATTTTTCAGAACTTCTGGCAGGTTGCTGTTTTTAAAGGTAACCACTCCGCCAATTCCCAGCGTAAAACCAAGGTCGGTTATTTTTTTTGCTTCTTCATTATTCCCGGTGAAGCAATGAAATATTCCCTTCAGGTTTCCATCCTGCTCTTCTTTTACAATTGAATAAGTTTCATCGAATGAATCCCGGAGGTGAATAACTATTGGTAATTGGCGCGATTTTGCAAGTTTTATCTGGTGCCTGAAAGCATCTTGTTGTTCCTTTAAAAAAGAACGATCCCAATACAAATCAATTCCAATTTCCCCAATTCCGTAAAATTTACGTTTCTCAAGCCAGTATTCCACTGCCTCTAATTCTTCGTGATAATCGGCCGCAACAGAAGTAGGGTGCAACCCCATTAACGGATAGCACAGGTGAGGGTAAGCATCGGTAAGATCCAGTAAACGTTTCACCGAGCCTGAATCTATATTCGGTAGAATTATTTTTTTTACATCGTTATCGTATGCTCTTTGTAAAACTTCATCAACATCGTGTATAAAGTCTTCCGAATAAATATGCGCATGTGTATCAATCAGCATGTCAAAAAATTCAATTTTCGACAAATGTAAAAAAGTGTTTTATCCTGAAACAATTTTCTATTTTATCAATAGATTAAATTTTCACTATAAAACACTTGAAAAACAGCTATCTGAAAAACGAAATCAGACAACTCCCTGCGCCAGCATGGCTTCTGCTACTTTTACAAAACCGCCAATATTGGCACCTTTTACATAGTTAACTTTATTTCCGGGGCCCATTATTTTGCCATAATTAACACAGGCTTCATGTATGTTTTCCATAATAACCTTGAGCCGGGCATCAACTTCTTCTCTTGGCCAACTTATGCGCATACTGTTTTGCGACATTTCGAGACCCGAAACAGCCACCCCACCTGCATTAACAGCTTTCCCTGGACCATAACCAATATTTTCGGTGAGGAAATCAACAGCCTCTGCCGTACATCCCATATTTGATGCCTCTGCCAATAAATAACATCCATTTTTAACCAACTCTTTTGCATCATCCAGATTAACCTCATTTTCGGTAGCACATGGCATGGCAACGTGCACCGGAATTTCCCAGGGCCGTTTACCCGGTATAAATTTGGCACCAAACTCCTGAGCATAGGGTTCAACTACATCATTGTTACTAGCTCTCAATTCTAGAAGATAATCTACTTTTTCTGCTGTAATTCCGTCGGGATCGTAAACATACCCATCGGGTCCGGAAAGCGTGACTACTTTTCCACCGAGTTCGTTTATCTTAGTAATTGCTCCCCAGGCCACGTTTCCAAAACCCGAAACGCTGAAAGTCAGTCCTTCAACATCCAAACCCAATCGTTTTAACATGTGCTGTGCAAAATAAACAGCACCAAACCCGGTTGCTTCGGGTCTGATGAGACTTCCGCCCCACGCCAAACCTTTTCCGGTCAATACGCCGGTAAATTCGTTTTTCAATCTTTTATATTGTCCAAACAAGTAACCGATTTCACGTCCGCCCACACCAATATCGCCTGCAGGAACATCGGTATTTGGCCCAATGTGCCTGTAAAGTTCAGTCATAAACGACTGACAGAAACGCATGATTTCACCATCAGATTTTCCTTTTGGACTGAAATCAGAGCCGCCTTTTCCGCCGCCCATAGGCAAAGTGGTAAGGCTGTTTTTAAAAGTTTGTTCAAATCCTAAAAATTTGAGAATACTTAAAGTGACACTTGCGTGGAAACGAAGGCCTCCTTTATACGGACCCAACGCTGAATTGAATTCGATTCGGTATCCACGGTTTACACGAACATCTCCCTGGTCATCAACCCACGGAACCCGAAACATAATTACCCGTTCAGGTTCAACCATCCTTTCGAGTAAGTTGGCACGCTGGTACCGAGGATTTTGCTGATAAAAATCCCAAACTGAGCCGATTACTTCCTCTACTGCCTGGTGAAATTCTTTTTCTCCGGGAGTCCTTTGTTCAAGACCTGCAATAAAATCATTTATGCTTGTTTTCATCTCATTAGTGAATTAAAATGTTTGAGTAAAGTTAGGCAACTTACCCATATAAAATAAGTGTGCCAGCAAGAATCATTCAAATCTAAAAATATTGACTATAAGCATTTTAGCTACAAAAAAAAGATGTTAAATAACAGGGTCTGACAATCGTCAGGATTTGGAAAGGCAAAAAAAAACCTTTCCCTGTAAGGAAAGGCTTTCTAAAAAAATATTTTGAGCCGCTTTTTACATCATGCCACCCATGCCACCCATACCACCGTGTCCGCCGGCAGGCATTGGAGGATTATCTTCTTTTTCTTCAACAATTACTGCTTCTGTGGTAAGCAGCATACCTGCAATTGATGCAGCATTTTCGAGTGCAATGCGGGCTACTTTTGCCGGGTCTATAACACCGGTTTCGTAAAGATTTTCATATTTATCGGTGCGTGCATTGTAACCGAAATCATTTTGTCCTTCTCTGACTTTCTGTGCAATAACTGCACCCTCTTTTCCGGCATTTACAACAATCTGCCGCAATGGTTCTTCAATGGCACGTTTTACAATTTCAATTCCGGTTTGTTCGTCTTCATTATCACCTTTCAATTCTTCCAGTGCAGGAATAGCACGCAGGTAGGCAACGCCTCCTCCCGGAACAATTCCTTCTTCAACGGCTGCACGAGTTGCACTCAAGGCATCGTCAACACGGTCTTTTTTCTCTTTCATTTCTACTTCTGAAGCAGCGCCCACATAAATTACTGCAACACCACCGGCCAGTTTAGCCAAACGTTCCTGCAGTTTTTCGCGGTCGTAGTCAGATGTAGTGGTTTCAATTTGTTTTTTAATTTGAGAAACGCGAGCTTTTATAGTATCCGTTGCTCCTGAACCATTAACAATGGTTGTATTTTCTTTGTCAACAGTAATTTTTTCAGCTTCACCCAACATTTCCAGATTGGCTTGTTCCAGCTTCATACCTTTTTCTTCGGTAATTACTGTACCGCCGGTAAGAACTGCAATATCTTCCAGCATTTCTTTTCTGCGGTCGCCAAAGCCGGGAGCTTTAACAGCGCAAACTTTCAATGAACCGCGCAAACGGTTTACAACCAAAGTAGCCAGCGCTTCACCATCCACATCTTCAGAAATAATCATCAACGGACGACCAGCCTGTGCGGTTTGTTCCAAAACAGGAAGCAGGTCTTTCATTGTACTTATTTTCTTGTCGTGGATAAGAATATAAGGGTTTTCCAGTTCAGCAGCCATTTTTTCGGCGTCGGTTACAAAGTAAGGAGAAATATAACCGCGGTCGAACTGCATACCTTCTACAACATCAACATAAGTTTCAGTACCTTTTGATTCTTCGATGGTGATAACTCCTTCCTTGTGCACTTTCTGCATGGCTTCTGCAATTAAAGCGCCGATGGTATCATCGTTGTTTGCAGAAACTTTGGCTACTGATTCAATTTTTTTGTAGTCGTCACCAATGGTATGTGCCTGGTCTGCAAGGCTGCTAACCACTTTTAAAACGGCTTTGTCGATACCGCGTTTCAAATCCATCGGATTTGCACCGGCAGTAACATTTTTCAACCCAACAGAAATAATGGATTGTGCCAATACGGTTGCAGTGGTCGTTCCATCACCTGCATCATCGCCGGTTTTTGAAGCAACTTCTTTTACCATTTGAGCACCCAAATTTTCATAAGCATCGGGAAGCTCAATTTCTTTTGCAACTGTTACACCATCTTTAGAAATTTGAGGTGCTCCAAATTTTTTCTCAATAACTACATTCCGCCCTTTTGGTCCTAATGTCACCTTAACTGCATCAGCCAGTTGATCAACTCCTGATTTCAATTTGTCACGGGCATCAATGTTAAATTTAATCTCTTTTGCCATTTCTATTTACTTTTTTTAAATTTTAATTAAGCAATGTACAATACGTCGGTTTGCGACATCAGCAAATAATCTTCTCCGTCGATGTGTAACTCGGTACCGGAGTATTTGCCATAAGAAACTAAATCACCCACTTTTACTTCCATGGGTTCGTCTTTTTTGTCTGCACCGACCAGAACTACTGTTCCTTGCTGTGGTTTTTCTTTTGCTGAATCGGGAATAATAATCCCACTTTGTGTTTTTTCTTCGGCTTCCATGGGTTTAACCAGGATTTTTCCTGCCAGAATTTTACCTTTTAGTTCTGCCATTGTTTTTTACGTTTTATTATTAAACATTTATTTCAAAAATCGACACAGTGCCTAAACACATTCTGTACCAAAGGCAGAAGTAATCACTTTTTAAGACAGAAAAGGACAAAATTGCATTTTAAAAAAAAGAATTGTCAGAAATTGCATTAAGAACAAATTGATAATCAATGAAAAACAATCAGTGTCAAATGTTCTGACAGGCTGACAGAAGAGCAAACAAGATTTATTCAAAATGAAAATCATAAACCTGTCGGAATCCGCGCAGAAAATCAGAAGTTTTAAGACGCTTTTTTCCCGAAAGCTGCAAATCGGTAATTTCAAGCCAACCATTGCCACACGCAACATTAAGGTAATTCTCATCGTCTGAATCAATGGTACCTGGTTCTGCAGTTTCTTCTGCAATTACTGCCTGGGCAAAAAATAGTTTACACGGAACAGTACGTCCGGTTTCTTTATGCACCAGATTTGCCCATGCTGCCGGGTATGGCGACAATCCGCGAATCAAATTCCGCACAGTTTCCACATTTTTTGTCCAGTCAATTTTACAATCTTCCTTAAAAATTTTGGGAGCATGTTTTATTTTTTCATCGGGCAATATTTCTGATTGAGGTTTCGGTTTTACATCTCCTTTGGCAAGTGAATCAACTGTTTCCAGCACCAATTCAGCTCCAATTTTCATTAACCGGTCGTGTAAATCGCCAACTGTATCGTTATTTTCTATTTGAACTTCCGTGCGGAAGAGAATTTTACCGGTATCAATTTTATGGTCGAGCAAAAAAGTGGTAACCCCTGTTTTGGTTTCACCGTTAATAATGGCCCAGTTAAGCGGCGCAGCCCCGCGGTATTGGGGCAGGAGTGATGCATGAAGATTAAAAGTTCCGTGCTGCGGCATATTCCAAACCACTTCGGGTAACATTCGAAAAGCAACAACTACCTGCAAATCGGCATTGAGGGATTTTAATTCTTCAAGAAACTCAGGATTTTTAAGTTTTTCGGGTTGAAGAATTTTCAATCCCTTTTCAACTGCATATTTTTTTACTTCTGATTCGGTTAGTTTTTTCCCTCTGCCAGCCGGCTTGTCTGGAGTTGTAATTACACCAACAACATTGTAGCCATTTTCAACAAGTGTTTTCAAACTGGCCACAGCAAATCCGGGTGTTCCCATAAAAACAATCCGAAGTTCTTTTCCTTTCATTTACACTAATTTTCAACAAAAATAAACATTCAGGGAAATAATAAACCATTATAACCGCTAAACCTGTTAAACAGTAAAATTCAAAAAATATATTTGTATCTTATTTCAGACGGGTATTACCTTTTTGCGCTTTGGGCCAGAAAGGACAATGCCTGCAACCATTGGCACAACAATAACCACGCTTCTTTAAATATTCCGCAGTCATTACCCGGTAACCATTTTCAATATAATAATCCTTTCCCTCTTTTAGGTTGTCCTCAAAACGAATATTGTCTTCAAAATAATTAAACATGTTGTTCCTCACGCGAAATTCTTCAAAATAACCTTACATTTAAACAAAAAAAAGCATAAAAAGATGGGAATAGAACGTGATTATTTAATGCGGCAACTGATGATGCTATTCGATGTCATTCAGAAAATATTAAATTTCAGAAAGAAAGGACAAAAGGAAGAGGCAGAAAAACAGGTGCGCTATTTTTACGAATCCCTTGAGATGGAGACGAAAATTCAGGAGAAAAAGATTGAATCGCTTCTTGACTATTTGATTTTAGAAAAAAAATTCACCAACAACCACATCGAAATGATTGCCTTTGTTTTAAAAGAGCAGGGCGAACTGGCAGAAAAGGCAGAACATAAGCTCGATTTTTTCAGAAAATCATACTTTTTACTGGAAAAAGTTGACCGCGAAAGTACCAGTTTTTCAATGGACCGGCAGATGAAACTGGCAGAGTTGAGGGAGTATTTGAATTAAAGGGAATAAATGCAAGAAGGCATAAATGCATTAATGATTAAAGAGTTATAACAATCTGGTAATTTAACAATTTTACAGAAAAAACATTGCAACTCCGGCCACAGTTACAACCGCACCCAAAATTTCCTTCCAGTTCACTTTTTCTTTAAAAATGATTACCGCAGGCAAAATGATGAGCACCGGCACAATGGCCATCAGAGTTGCAGCAACTCCTGTTTCGGTATGTTGAACAGCCAAAAGAGAAAAGGAAACACCCAAAAACGGTCCAAAAAATGCACCAAGTGTAATTCGCTTCATCGCAGAACCATGCTTTAACGCAGACCAAACACGCGGCCACCGTTTCATAAAAATAAAAAGAATAGCAAACCCGGCAATTCCTGTAAGCACCCTGATTTGCGATGCAGAAAAAGCATCGTAACTGCCCATTCCCTTTTTGCTGAGAACCAATCCTGCCGCCTGTCCCAGCGCTCCACCCAGGGCCAGTAAAATTCCCGGAACAGAATAGTTTGATTTCAACTTTCGTACTATTGAACCGTTCAATTCTGTTTTTTCCCGTTTCAGAATTACAATTACAATTCCGGACATGGTAATGGCCATGCCCAACCAGTTTTTTGGTGTGAGCATTTCGCCAAGCATGAGCCAGCCCACAAATGCTGCAAAGGGCGGCGCCAGCGACATCATAAGCATGGAAATGCGGGCGCCAACGACGACAAACGCCTGGAAAAGCAGCAGGTCGCCAATGACAAAACCCACTAAACCCGAAAGTGCCAGCCATTGCCACTGAAACAAAGTGGCATCGGTGGGAAAGAAAAATCCTCGGGCAATCCAGCTGTAAACGCCAATAAAAAAGAAAGCCATTACCAGGCGGATAAGGTTTACGGCCAGCGAGCCAACTTTTTTGCCTGCCGATTCAAACGCCATACTGGTAACAGTCCAGAAAACCGCCGTGAGCAATCCTGCTATTTCACCAAAGTAATTTTGCATTTTTATGGCTTTGGGTGGCGCGGTTTCCGGACCGCGCATTTTTCAATCAGCGGTTTGGAAACTACTGCACCTTAATCGAGCAACTCCGAAACGGTTTCGCGCAGTTCTTCGTCGCGTTTGTTTTTTGCGATGATTTTTCCGTTTTTGTCAACAATTAAACTGGACGGGATGGAATTCACTGCATACAATTGTGCCGCTGAATTGTTCCAGTAAGCTAAATCGGAAACATGAGGCCATGTGAGATTATCGTCGTCGATAGCCTTCAGCCAGGCATCGCGGTCGCGGTCGAGCGAAACGCCAAACACGCTGAAACCTTTGTCTTTATAATCGTTGTAAACAGCTACAATATTCGGGTTTTCCTGACGGCATGGACCGCACCATGCAGCCCAAAAATCGAGCAACGTGTATTCGTTTTGTTTGTAAATGTCCGAAAATTTCACAGGATTTCCGTCGGAATCGTTCATGGTAAAATCGGGAGCAACCTGCCCTACAGCAACGGTTTTTAGCTTTTCAATGCGTTCCTTAAGCGTGACTATGGACGGAACTTCATCAAGCTTAGGGTCGAGTGCACTCACCAGTTTGTCCAACTCGTCCACTTCCATTCCGTATTGTACCCGCGAAAGAAAATAAGGCGCTGCATACGATCCGGGATTATTTCTGACGAAATCTGCCTGCATGGTATTGGTGCTTTCATACATTTCCTCCACCTGCTGCATCAGTTCCGCTGCCTTTGTTTCATCTCCGGCGGCTGCAGCTTCGCGCGCTTCCTGGTAAAGAGCCATATATTCTTCCCCGATTTCCTGAATCCGGCTGTTAACCTCATTGTATTCATCGTGGGATTTGGAACCGGTAACTGTAATTTGTTCCAGGTTTTCCGCATTTCCCGATACAGTCATCTCCGCGTTTTCAACAAACAGAATGGTTTTGGCACGCTGACCCAATATCGATAAATAGTGATCTTCCGGGGCTGTAACTTCACCTTTCAAAACGGCAGTTCCATCCACAATATCAGCCGTATCAACCGGAATCCATTGTGAGTCGCCTCTTTTTTCCAGTAATATCTGACCCTCTGCACCCTCGAGGTTTACAGTAATTTCAAATCCTTTTTCCTGGCGGCTGCATGCAAAAAATGCAACTGCTGCTATTAAAAACAATACTTTCTTCATTTTCTTCAAATTAAACAGTTTGTGAATTTTGGCCGAAAGATAGAAAATCATTTTTAACAATGGAAAAACTGCCAATGGACTGTTTGATAAAAAACCTTAATTTTATAGCATGAAACCGGGAAAAAGAATTCATATCCTGATTATTAACAATGCTGAGGAAGGCATTACAGAATTTACAAGGCCACTGGAAAAAATTGTTTCGGAGGCAGGACTTTCATCTGAAACTATTGAATACAAAGATTGCCTTTGGTTTGATTTTAAATTGGTGGAAGGAGTTTTATTGTCAGGATCGCCGCAGGGAGACGACATTGTAAAACACCATCTCCCCTTCTTTCAATGGCTGAAAACTTTTGAGAAACCGGTTTTGGGAATATGTGCAGGGCATCATATTACAGGTTATTTGTTCGGTTCGGAACTGTTACGCGGCGAAGAACCGGAATCAGGTGACTTTTCCGTAGAAATTCTGGACGATGATCCTCTCTTTGCAGGTCTTCCGCAAAAAATTACCGTAAAGCAAATGCACAACGATTCCATTTCGCTGCCACCGGGATTCGAATTGCTGGCCTCCTCAAAAACCTGCCATAACCAAATTATGAAACACTGGAGCAAACCGCTTTACACTTGCCAGTTTCATCCTGAATTCTATAATAAGAAGCTTATTCAGAATTTTTTGAAGATTGTGATCCACAATTCCTTAGGGATTGATTGAAATAATATTTGTCTCATTTTAACCTTCAACTAACGGTTTTGCCTGACTTTTCTTAATATCTTCAAAAACAGCTCCTTTTTCATGAACCGTATTTACGGCCCTTCCTGAAGGATCGGCATTGCCCTGAAACGATGCATCCCATGCCAGCGCCTCGCCAGTGCTGCATGCTATGGAAGGCACTGAAGGAACACAAGCTGCTGCCTGGTCCGACGGAAAATGTTCGCTGTAAATAGTCCGGTACATGTATTCTTCTTTGTTCATGGGTGTATTCACCGGGAAGCGGAATCTGGCATTTTCCATCATTTCGTCGGTGACCTGTTCGCGGGCAATCAGTTTCAGGGTGTCAATCCAGCCATAGCCCACGCCGTCGGAAAACTGTTCTTTTTGTCGCCAGGCCACGCTTTCGGGCAGATATTTTTCAAATCCTTTCCGCAGGCACCACTTCTCCATTTTGCCGTCTTTGGCCATTTTGGCTTCCGGGTTAAAACGCATGGCTACATCAATAAATTCCTTATCGAGGAACGGAACACGTCCTTCCACGCCCCAAGATGCGAGCGACTTGTTTGCCCGCAGGCAATCGTAAAGGTGCAAACGGCTCACTTTCCGCACACTTTCCTTATGGAACTCCTCGGCGTTAGGCGCCTTGTGGAAATAGAGGTAACCGCCGAATATCTCATCGGCACCTTCGCCGGTCAACACCATTTTTATTCCCATCGACTTAATTACCCGCGCAATCATATACATGGGAGTTGAAGCCCTCACTGTGGTTACATCGAATGTTTCGATATGGTAAATCACATCGCGGATTGCATCCAGTCCTTCCTGAATGGTATAATGAATTTCGTGATGAATGGTG